>NZ_CBFFRL010000241.1:0-6000 GCF_965644215.1 Phytobacter sp. V69 | reverse complement strand
TTATCGGTAGTTAACCCTTCCTCCTACACTCTCCACAATCATGTCCGAGCGTTGCACTTATTATCTGAATTCGCGGGCAACAATGTTCATTATCTCTCTGAGGCGATTTCATATATTGCATCAGAAGATCTGTGGATCGAAGGTTCAGCGATCCAACAATTACAAACAACGGCAAATTTACCCGGTATGTATCGCGTCGTCGGGATGCCCGATCTCCACCCCGGACGCGGCTATCCGATTGGCGCAGCCTTTTTCTCACTCGGGCGTTTTTATCCGGCGCTGGTCGGTAACGATATCGGCTGTGGCATGGCGCTCTGGCAAACGGACATCCTGAGTCGCAAATACAATGCCGACAAACAGGAACAGCGTCTGGCGGTAATGGACGACGTGGCCGAAGAGGCATGGCTGGATGACTGTCTGCCGGATAACCTGGCGGCACATCCGTGGCGCAGTGCGCTGGGCTCCATCGGCGGCGGCAACCACTTCGCCGAGCTGCAGCAGGTCGATCGGGTGTTCGCCAGTGAACGCTTACAGGTGGCAGGGTTTGATACCCAACATCTACTGTTACTGACGCACAGCGGTTCTCGCGGTCTGGGGCAGGCTATCCTGCAACGTCATATCGCCGCTTTCTCCCATGAGGGTTTGAGTGAGGGGAGCGAACACGCACGGAACTACCTGGCCGAGCATGACGATGCGCTGGCGTTTGCCAGGGTGAATCGCCAGATGATTGCGACCCGTATTTTGCAGCAGATGCGCGCCACAGGGCAGGGGATGTTGGATGTGACGCACAACTACGTTGAAGCCGCTACCGTCAACGGGCACCAAGGGTGGCTGCATCGTAAAGGGGCCACGCCTGGTGATTGCGGTCTGGTCATCATCCCGGGGTCACGCGGCGATTACAGCTGGCTGGTGCAACCCGTTGCCAGTGACATCACTCTGCATTCTCTCGCTCACGGTGCGGGGCGAAAATGGATGCGTACCGAGTGCAAAGGGCGGCTTTCCGGTAAATACAGCCCTGTGCAACTGACGCGTACGGAGCTGGGCAGTCGGGTTATTTGCCGCGACAAACAACTGATCTATGAAGAAGCCCCGCAAGCCTACAAATCGGCTGAAAGTGTGGTGAATTGCCTGCTGAAGGCGGGGCTGATTGAACCGGTAGCCCGTTTACGCCCGGTGCTGACCTTGAAAACCAGAGGAGGAAAAAGCGCATGATATTGTTGCAACTTTCTTCTGCTCAGGGGCCGGATGAGTGCTGTCTGGCGGTGCAAAAAGCGCTGGATCGTCTGATCAAAGAGGCCGCGTCGCAACAGGTTGATTTGACGCTGCTGGAGACCGAACCGGGTAGCCGCGAGGGGGCGCTACGTTCTGCGCTGGTCTTGCTTGATGGCGACAAGGCGCAGGCTTTTAGCGAAAGCTGGTGCGGCACGCTGCAATGGATCTGCCCCAGTCCGTATCGACCAAATCACGGGCGCAAAAACTGGTATGTGGGTGTCGGGTGTTTTTCCGCGCAGGAGCAGGCGCAGTCCGATGATATCCGTTTTGACACTTTGCGTGCTTCCGGTCCCGGTGGGCAGCATGTTAACAAGACCGATTCGGCGGTGCGCGCAACCCATCTGGCGAGCGGGATTAGCGTGAAGGTCCAGTCGGAGCGCAGCCAGCATGCCAATAAACGACTGGCGCGCTTGCTGATTGCCTGGCGGCTGGAGCAAATGCGTCAGGAAGGGGATGCGGCCTCAAGGGCGCAGCGACGGATGTTCCATCATCAGATTGAACGCGGTAATCCGGTGCGGACGTTTACAGGTATGGCGTTCAGGGAAAGGTAGTCAGCGGTAATAAAGCTTTATCCGGCCTACGAGTGAGCATGTAGGCCGGATAAGCGAAGCGCCATCCGGCGATTCAGCGTATTACTTTGCCGGAATGGCTTTCAGCAGTTCAGTCAGCAGCGTCCAGTACTGACCCACGCTTTCGATATGAACCTGCTCATCCGGGGAGTGTGGACCGGTGATGGTTGGCCCGATAGAAACCATATCCATGTCCGGATACGGTTTTTTGAACAGACCACATTCCAGACCCGCGTGGATGATCTGAATGTTCGGCGTCTTGTTGAACAGACGCTGATAGGTTTCACGCACCAGGTGCATAACCGGTGAGTTCGCATCCGGCTGCCAGCCTGGGTAGCCACCTTTTGGTGCGGTTTTCGCGCCAGCCAGTTTTCCCAGCGATTCCAGCATGCTGACAACGTAATCTTTACCGCTGTCGATCAGAGAACGGATCAGGCAGATGATTTCCACTCTGTCGTCCTGCATGGTGACTACGCCGACGTTCAGGGAGGTTTCTACCACGCCTTTCGCCACATCAGAATTGCGGATCACACCGTTCGGGGTGGCGTTCAGCAACTGAATGAAGCTATCGCGGGAAGCAGCGGTCAGCGCCTGTTTGTCGCTGGAAACGCTCTCAAGCAGAACCACCAGGTTCTTCTCTTTTATTTCCAGTTCGTTTTGCAGGATGCCCTGATAGGTTGCTGCCAGCGATTTCAGCTGTTCAGCTTTATCTGCCGGGACGGCGACGGTCGCGAAGGCTTCACGTGGGATAGCGTTACGCAGTGTACCACCATTAAAATCGACCAACTGCAGGTTCAGCTCAGCGGCATGGCCGACCAGGAAACGGGCCAGCAGTTTGTTGGCGTTACCAAGACCCAGGTGAATGTCGCCACCAGAGTGACCGCCTTTCAGCCCTTTCAGCGTCAGCTTGAAGGTCTGAGTGCCAGCGGCAACGGCTTCGCGGGACAGCGGCAGGGTGGTGATGAAGTCGATACCACCAGCGCAACCCATGTAGATCTCGCCTTCTTCTTCGGAGTCGGTGTTGATCAGGATATCGGCCTGCAGCCAGTTAGCCTGAAGGCCAAACGCGCCGTCCATACCGGCTTCTTCGGTCATGGTCAGCAGCACTTCCAGCGGGCCATGCTCAACGCGGTCATCAGCCAGCACCGCCAGCGCTGAAGCCATACCGATACCGTTATCTGCACCCAGCGTGGTGCCGCGTGCTTTTACCCATTCGCCATCGATGTACGGCTGAATCGGGTCTTTGGTGAAATCATGTACGGTGTCGTTGTTTTTCTGTGGCACCATGTCCAGGTGCGCCTGCAGCACTACCGGTTTGCGGTTTTCCATACCTGCCGTTGCCGGTTTGCGCAGCAGAATATTGCCAACCTGATCGCGTTCCGCATGTAAGCCTTTTTCTTTCGCCCAGCTCATGACGTGTGCGGCGAGTTCTTCTTCATGGTAAGACGGATGAGGGATGGAACAGATTTTGGCAAAAATATCCCACAGCGGTTGTGGCGATAGTTGAGACAATTCAGACACGATGAGTCTCCTGTAAAAGGCCTGCCAGCATATCTTGCAGGTCAGAGGGTTAAACTACAGAACAATCACAAGGCCGGCTTGCGAGATGGACTTGAGAATACCACTTTATTGTCTCTCTGTTAGTACGCGTCGCGTAAAAAGCGCCAGCAATGCCCGGTAACACTGGTTTTTAGCGCGGCAGATCTCTATAATCTCGCGCAACCTATTTCCCCGTAGAACACTTTTTAAGCCGTAGATACACAGGCTGGGACACTTCACATGAGCGAAAAATACGTCGTCACCTGGGACATGTTGCAGATTCACGCACGCAAACTGGCAAGCCGCCTGATGCCTTCTGAACAGTGGAAAGGCATTATTGCCGTTAGCCGTGGTGGTCTGGTGCCGGGCGCACTGCTGGCACGTGAACTGGGTATTCGTCATGTCGATACCGTTTGCATCTCCAGCTATGACCACGACAACCAGCGCGAAATGAAAATCATCAAACGCGCAGAGGGTGATGGTGAAGGTTTCATCGTTATTGATGACCTGGTTGATACCGGCGGTACCGCGGTGGCTATCCGCGAGATGTATCCAAAAGCGCATTTCGTCACTATTTTCGCTAAACCGGCCGGTCGTCCGCTGGTTGACGATTACGTGATCGATATTCCGCAGGACACCTGGATTGAGCAGCCATGGGATATGGGCGTGGTCTTCGTTCCGCCTATCTCTGGTCGCTAATCACGTCTTTATAATTATTTACAACGCCTGGCATTGCCGGGCGTTGTTTTTTTTCGCATTCGCCAGGTTACAATACCGTCATTGACGTATTCATGGAGGCTGCGCACAATGCCACAAGCTAACCTCAGCGAAATCCTGTTCAAACCTCGTTTCAAGCACCCGGAAACCTCAACGCTGGTGCGTCCATTTGCCCATAACGGACTGTCGCATATCGAATCTACTCTGGACGGTAACAATGCGCCCCACTGGTATCGCATGATCAACCGACTGATGTGGATCTGGCGCGGTGTCGATCCGAAAGAGATCATGGAAGTACAGGCACGCATCGCCATGAGTTCGGCAGAGCACTCCGATCCTGAACTTTACGATACGGTGGTCGGCTATCGCGGCGGCAACTGGATTTACGAATGGTCCACCCAGGCCATGCTGTGGCAGCAAAAAGCCAACAAGGAGCCGGATATCACCCTGAGTGGCCAGCACTGGCTACACGCGTCGAACCTTTACAGCATTGCCGCTTATCCGCATATCAAAGGCGATATACTGGCAGAGCAGGCGCAGGCGCTGGCAAATCGCGCCTATGAAGAAGCGGCGCAGCGTCTGCCGGGGGCGATGAAAGAGATGGAATTCGCGATCCCGGGCGGTTCACCGGTAATTGGCTTCTTGCATATGCCCAAAGGCGATGGGCCTTTTCCGACCGTACTGATGTGCGGCGGGCTGGATGGCCTGCAAAGCGACTATTACAACCTGTACGAACGCTATTTCGCGCCGCAGGGCATCGCCATGCTGACGCTGGATATGCCGTCCGTCGGGTTCTCCTCAAAATGGAAATTGACCCAGGATTCGAGCCTACTCCATCAGCATGTGCTGCAAGCGCTGCCGAACATTCCGTGGGTCGATCATACTCGGGTGGCGGCGTTTGGTTTTCGCTTTGGCGCGAACGTGGCGGTTCGCCTGGGATATCTTGAGTCTCAGCGCCTCAAAGCCGTGGCCTGCCTGGGGCCGGTGGTACATGCGCTGCTGACTACCCCATTGCAACTGGGGCGCGTGCCGGAGATGTATATGGATGTGCTCGCCAGCCGTCTTGGCATGCACAATGCGTCGGATGAATCGCTCTGCGTGGAGCTAAATCGCTATTCGCTGAAAACCCAGGGATTACTGGGACGGCGCTGCCCGACACCGATGCTGTCGGGTTTCTGGAAAAACGATCCATTCAGCCCGGAAGACGAGTCGCGTTTAATTACCTCGTCATCCTCGGACGGTAAATTACTGGAAATCCCGTTTAACCCGGTTTATCGCAATTTTGATAAAGCGCTGCGGGATATTACGGACTGGATCAATTATAGATTGCGTTAATGGATTGCTAATTTTGATTGATTTGGTAAAACAGTTGCATCACAAAAGGAGATCGCAATGACGTTACCGAGTGGACATCCGAAGAGCAAACTCATTAAAAGGTTTACCGCGCTAGGCCCGTATATTCGCGAAGAACAGTGTGCAGATAATCGTTTCTTTTTTGATTGCCTGGCCGTATGCGTCAATGTAAAGCCCGCGCCGGAGAAGCGTGAATTCTGGGGCTGGTGGATGGAAATGGAAGCGCAGCAAAACCGCTTTACCTATAGCTATCAATTCGGGCTGTATGATAAAGACGGGAACTGGAAAGCAACGGTAATAAAAGATTCAGAAGTCACCGATCGACTGGAACATACTCTGCGTGAGTTTCATGGCCGCGCCCGTGACGTTCTGGCGGCGCTGGAGCTGAAACTGGAGCCTGCGGATAATTTCTCGGACGAGATTAAACTTAAGGCTTAAGCGAAATAAATAAAAACGCCCTTCAGTGAAGGGCGTTTTTTTATATTTGCATGAACACCACCTCCTATGGAGGTGGTCAGCAATAAGTTGGCTCTGCCAATAATGCTACTCA
>NZ_CBFFRL010000240.1:0-6032 GCF_965644215.1 Phytobacter sp. V69 | reverse complement strand
TTATCGGTAGTTAACCCTTCCTCCTACACTCTCCACAATCATGTCCGAGCGTTGCACTTATTATCTGAATTCGCTAGTTTCCATTGCATAAATCACTGCATAAATAACGTTTCTCTCTCCGCCAGTCGAAGAGGGAAACGTTCTTCAGTAATCTTTCCCCTTTCTATTAATTCTCCCTTTTTGCGGCAACGTTGTCATTTTTCTTATATTTAAGAGAATAAATATCATACAGGCAGGTGCCTGTCTTGTCTCTTAACTTCTCAAATTAATCAATTTGTTATGCTGGGTGATTAAGATCTTAATTCTTATTTAAGATGCCAGATGATCTGTGCTCAGAAAATAAACCTTTTATTTGTAAGGAATAATCTTAAACTGCCGTAAATCGTCAGGTTATTTCGACGATTCATCTTCGGTAATCAGGAATTAATAAAATAAAGGAAATATGAAAATGACTCTCAATTTTCGCAATAATATTGCCTGCGCAACGGGCATCGCCGCACTTATTATAAGCCAGGCCGCCGTTGCGGACTCTACAAATACCATCACCTTTAAGGGCGAAGTCAGCGAACAAACCTGTGAAGTCACGATTAACGGTGTGACGGCGCGTCCGGTGGTTCTGTTGCCGACGGTCTCGAAAAGCCAACTGTCATCGGCAGACACGTCCGCAGGGCTGACCAGTTTCACCCTGGGCGTGACCGGCTGTGCCGTAACGTCGGGCGCGCTGGATATCAAGACGGTCTTTATCGGTAATAACGTCAGCGCCACCGGTAACCTGGAAAACACCGGTACGGCGACCAACGTTGAGCTGCAACTGCTGACGGATGCGACGGGGGCAACGCCCATCGATCTGCGTAGCGCGACGGCAGTGGCGGGTGTGACCGTTGCGGCGGGTCAGACCGAAGGTGCGCACGATTACGCGGTTCAGTACTACAGCCCAACCGGCAGCGCTACGGCGGGTACCGTTCTGGGTTCTGTTCAGTACGCCATCACTTACCTCTGATAAAAGGCACAGCAATGAAAAGGATGTTTGCTGGAATAGCAGGGATGCTGCTGTGCTTCTCGGCACAGTCCAGTGTCGTGATGACGGGCAGCCGGGTGGTTTTACCCGGCAGGGGCCAAAGAGGTGAGCGTTCAGCTGACCAACAACGACAGCTGGCCGGCCGCGGTACAGGTGTGGCTGGATGATGGCGATGTCAAATCCACGCCACAAACAGCAAACGCCCCCTTCTTTACCACGCCGCCGCTGTTCCGTCTGGCACCGAAAGCGGGCCAGACGGTGCGTCTGCGCTTTACCGGGCAGGCGACGCCCACGGACAGGGAGTCCCTGTGGTGGCTGAATTTCATGCAGATCCCACCGGTACAGGAAAGCGAAAAACAGGCTAACCAGCTGCTGGTGATGATGCGCAACCGGGTGAAGGTTTTCTACCGCCCGGCCGGGCTGACCGGCTCACCGCAGGAGATGGCAAAAACTACCCGCGTCGGGCTGAGCAAAGGGCAGTTGTGGTTACGCAATGACAGCGGCTATTACCTGTCGCTCTCACGTCTGGTGGTTAGCGGCGGTGGTAAGACGCAGGAGATTGTCGGCAAAACCATCGCTCCCTGGTCCACGGAAGCCTGGCCTGCAACGGCCAGCGTACTGAATAACGCCACTATGAGCTGGCTTAACGATCAGGGTGCTTCCCTGAGCGGTACGCCAGGGCGGGAGTGAGCAGCGTGAAAGGGGCGAGCGCACTGATAGGCGGGCTCTGCGTGCTGCCGCTGTACGCCGCCGATTACACCTTCGACGAAACGTTACTACTCGGCAGCGGTTACGGGGAAGGGATTGCCCGTCTGAATGACGATAGCCAACTGGTTGCCGGGCAGTACAGCGCCGATGTCTGGCTTAACGGCACGTTCATTAGCCAGCGCGATGTCACCTTTGTCGCGGATAAATCCGCTGCCGTGCAGCCCTGTCTGCCGGAGGCATTCTGGCAGGAGCAGGGCGTCACCACCAAAGCGCCAACCCAGGCGGAATGCTACACCCCGTCTGAGCGGGTTTCCGGCGGTGACTTGCACTTTGAACAGGCCACCCTGCGTCTGGATCTGAGCGTACCGCAGGCGCTGCTCAAACGCACGCCGCGCGATTACGTTGCGCCGGAACTGTGGGACAGCGGTGAAAGTCTGCTGTTTGCCAACTACAACACCCACTATTACCGCAACGATAACGGCGGCCGGAAAAGTGATTATGCCTGGCTCGGTCTGACGGCCGGGCTCAATGTTGGCGCATGGCAGTTTCGCCAGCAGTCTTCCGCCAACTGGCGACGCTATCAGGGGGAGAGCCGCCAGCAGTGGGATAACCTGCAAAGCTGGGTGCAGCGCCCGATTGCTCGTCTGGAAAGCATGTTGACTGCCGGGGAGAGTTACACCTCCGGCAACCTGCTGGGTAGCGTGGCGTTTACCGGGGTGCGGCTGGAAACCGACCAGCGGATGTGGCCGCAATCCCGGCGCGGTTATGCCCCGGAGGTTCGCGGCACCGCGCGCAGCCCGTCGCGCGTGGTGATTAAACAAAATGGCCGCACGCTGTATGAAACCAGCGTACCGGAAGGGCCGTTTGTGATTGATGACCTGCCGGACTCCTCGTGGAACGGGGATTTACAGGTGGAAATTACCGGGGCGGACGGTCAGGTCAGCGGTTTTACCGTCCCCTGGGCCAGCGTGCCTATGGCGCTGCGCCCCGGCGTCTGGCGCTACAGCGCGGTGGTCGGGCGGGCGAGAGATTATACGGCGACGCGCAATGTCTTCGCTGATGTCACCCTTGAGCGCGGTATCGCCAATATGCTGACCGCGAACGGTGGGGTACGTATCGGTGACGACTACCAGGCGCTGGTGGGCGGCGGGGTGCTGGCGACCGAGGCGGGGGCATTTGGTCTGGATACCACGTTCTCGCAAAGCCGCATTGGCGATGAACAACTGCGCGGCTGGCGTGTCCAGGCGCAGTGGAGCAAAACCTTTTTGCCCACCAACACCCACGTGGCACTGGCGGGCTATCGCTACTCTACTGAGGGATATCGTGATTTTGGCGATGTCCTTGGCGAGCGCAGCGCGCAGAAACGGGGCAATAACTGGCGTTCGGATACGCTCAATCAGCGCAACCAGTTCACCTTAACGGTGAACCAGACGCTGGGGGATTACGGCAACCTGTGGTTATCGGGATCGGTGATGGATTATTACGGCAATCGCGGGCGCAATACCCAGCTACAGATGGGATATGGCACCACAATTGGCGGTGTTAGCCTCAATATCGCGTTAAGTCGCCAGGATGCCTGGTGGCGTTATCGCAATAACGAAGAGGGCGGTTCAACACGCCAGGGGCAGAAAGAGAATATTGCCACCGTGACCCTTTCGATACCGCTGACGCTGGGCCAGCGCGAGCATTATGCGTCGTTCTCCGCAAGCCAGGCCAAACGCAGTGGAGGAAGCTCGCAGGTGTCTCTTGCGGGGGCGCTTAACGAGGATCAAACCCTCAACTATGCGCTCTCCAGCGGCTGGCAACAGGGTCGTGATGGTAATGGTTCGCAAACCGACTGGAGCGGGTCGCTGCAGCAAACGACCTCGCTGGGCAGCCTCAATGCGAGCTATGCGCGCGCCAGCGATTATCAGCAGCTGACGGCGGGTGCGCGGGGTGCGCTGGTGGTGCATCGTGACGGCATTGTGGCCGGGCCGTGGCTAGGCGAAACCTTTGCTCTGGTGAATGCGCCGGGTGCGGAAGGGGCGAAAGTCAGCGGTAGCCAGGGGGACGACGATAAACAGCAGCGGCTTTGCGCTGGTGCCTTCGCTCACCCCTTATCGTTACAACACCATTTCGCTGGACGGCACCGGGATGGATAGCCAGACCGAGCTGCAGGAGAGTCAGCGGCGTATCGCCCCGATGGCGGGGGCGGCGGTGAAACTGACCTTCGCGACTCTGCGTGGATATGCGTTGCTGATTAGCGTAAGCGGCAAGCCCGCGCTGCTCCCGGGTGAACAGGTACGCGATGCGCAGGGCAAAGTGATCGGCATGGTCGGGCAAGGGAATCAAATTTACGCGCGAGTCGGGGAGCGGGAAGGCGCATTACGCGTAGCGGAGGGCTGTACCCTGCACTGGAAACTGAGTGATGCGCAGCTTAAAGAGCCGCTGATTGCACTGAAACTGCCTTGCGCACAAGGACGATAACATGATGAAAAAATTAGTATTACTGGCCATGTTGCTGGCGCCGGGGATGGCGGCGGCGACCTGCGAATACATTATTTATCCATATAAATCCGGGACGAGCGGCGCACAGGGGACACATCGCCTGAGCGGGGAAAACGACGGCATTGGCAATAACTGGCGCACCGGCGGCGGTAACGACGCCTGGAATGGTCTGTTGCCGGGCCTGAGCAAATCCGTGGATTTGACCAGCAACAACAGCTTTCAGCCCGCCGGTACGGTGCTGACCTCGGCGGGTGGCATCCCATTTACCACCTATGCGCACAAAGGCGGCGGGTACGACCCGGAACAAGTGTTCTTTCGCTGTACCCCGGATACCGCCGGGCAACTGTTCGAAGCCTGGTCGACAAACGGTGACGATATTCACGCGGGCTGGTATGAAAGTAACGATGTGCCGGGCGCCTATTTAACCAAAATCAAAAATGTGGCCTTGCGGATCACCCACGAAGCCAGCGGCAGCCACTTTACCGACATCTGGCAGCAGCGGCCGCTGGAGAATCTGGATACCGACAGCGACGGCAACTTCTTGATTAAGGCCAAGAATTTTTCCTCAATAAGCGTGGAGTTGCTCAAAACGGCGGATACCCGTTACTACGCTGTGGATGCCCCCTATAACTACAATGCGTTTGTGAACCCGAACGCCTACGTGGTGTTTCGGGGGCCGGGTACCACCTCCTGGGGGATCAATATTGGCCAGGCGCACCGTAACAGTAACTGGGCCGGCTGGGCGAGTGACTGGCCCTCGGTGATTAGCCTGTACAGCAACAATATTGCGGTGAAGCGGTCAGCCATGTGCCAGGTCACCAGCTTCACGCCGAATGTGGTGTTGCCACCCATTACCGCTGCCGCGCTGAATCGCGGGGAATATGCTTTCGCACCGTTCCAGCTGGCCTTTGCCTGTGAATCGACGGTGGTGTCGGGTGTGACGGCTAACAAGGGGCAGGTGGCGCTGGGGTTTTTGGCATCGGAAAGCAGTATCGCCACGGCGCAGGGATTCGGCTTGACCAGCGGCAGCGCGGTGACCTGGCTACTGGATGAAAACTACAGCGCCGCCGGGCGAGCGCAGGGGGTTGGCGTCAGAGTTTATCGTGCCGGGCAGGCGATGAATTTTCTCACCAGCAGTGTCGCCGGAACGGGAAAGGCGGGCGGGTGGACACCGGTACTGGCGGGAAGCCAGCAACTGACGGAAACAAAGGACGGTATCAATTACTATGATGAGACATTTGAAGCGCGTCTGGGGCGTTTTGGCAGCGATGCGGCAACGGCGGGAAGCTATCAGTCACGTGCGCAAATATTACTGCGTATTCAGTAGCCTGCTCTTACTGGCAGGCCCGGCGCTGGCGGTGGTGAATGTGAATACCACCCGGGTGGTGTTTGAAAGCGGCGTACAGCAAAAAACCGTCAAGCTGGTGAACGACGGGGATTACCCGGTACTGGTGCAAAGCTGGATTGATGACGGCGATCCGTTATCCACCCCGGACAACGCAGCCAGTGGGTTTGTGGTGCTGCCCCCCGTCCTTAAGCTCTTACCCGGCGAACAGCGGGAATTGCGCCTGATGGGAAGTGGAGTCGGTTTACCTGCGGATCGCGAATCGCTGTTCTGGCTGAATGTGTATCAAATCCCACCGGAGATGAAAACGGCACCAGTTAGCGAGAAAGTTCGCTTTTTGCTGAGAACGCAGCTTAAAGTGCTATGGAGATCTAAGGGGTTAGATAATCCTGATGAAAAATGGCGGATTCAACTCCGAAGTGCAACGCTAAGCCGCCAATCTTAGCTCTGCAAACACCACAGACGGTTGCCTGA
>NZ_CBFFRL010000239.1:0-6033 GCF_965644215.1 Phytobacter sp. V69 | reverse complement strand
AGTCATGATAATAGGGCCTTCTGATTAGAAGGCCCTATTATCAATGATTTTTATCCTCGTGACGACACTATCTAGAATGAATTGGTCAGGGGATATTTATTAGAGATGACTGTTTTTTTGACGTAAGTTTATTCGCAAAAATATTGTTACAAATACCACGAATTTCTTCACAACAAAGGACGTTTGTCTCATGGGGATTGTAAAACCTGGCCTGTTACTGACTGTATTTATGCTGACTGCGTGTGGCGGGGGCGGTGGTGGCGGAGGTGGCAGCGACAGCGCACCGCCGGAAACCACGGCTCCGGTGCAAACCGACAACGGCAATACCGGCAGCACACCTGAAACACCTTCCTCGGCACCGGCGAGTTACACGACTGGCGGGACCATTTCCGGCTACACTTACACCACGCCGCAAGGTTCTGAATACACCATGCGCGGTACGGGCATTTCAGCGGGGTATGTGCAAACGCAGAGGCTTGTTCGTACCGACGGTACGCCCGTTTCGGCGACTTCCTGGTGTTGTGGCCGCATGAGCTACACCACCTTCGGGACCTGGACAAGTTTCGAAACCGGACAGCACGATGTTTTCTATACGGGTGACGCGACCCTGGCGGCCAATGTGCCAACACAGGGCACGGCAACCTACGTTGGCAACGGTCTGCGTGAAAGCAACCGTAGCGATGCCACCTTTAACATCGATTTCGCTGCTAAAACCATCAACGGGAACATCGCTGCCAGCGACACCTTCGGCAGCGAAGTGACGATGCAGGGCAATATTGCCAACGGTGGTTTCACCGGCAACGCACAATCGGGCGGTCAGAGCGGTACGTTCCTCGGCCATTTCAACGGCCCGGCAGCGGAAGAGTTGGGCGGTATTGCCCAGTTCGCCGACAGCAGCAAAAACGCCTCTTTCGGCGCCACGCGTCAATAAATCAGTTGTCGGCCAGCGCGTCTGGCCGACGCTTTCCTGATGGTAAGTAACCTATGAATGTCTTGCGTATTGGGGCATTGAGTGTGCTTTGTCCACTCGGTGTTGCCTTCGCCGCGCCACCGGAAACGAACGCCATTCCTGCCGCTCCCCACTTTGAACGACTTGCCACGCCGGATGCAACCACACGCGCCAGTGGCAAGACCTTGCACGTGACGAATGCGGAGCTGGTTAAGCAGCCTGAACTGGCGATGGCTCTACTCGATCAGGCCGTGCGGGACGGGCAATGGCCGGTGGTCAGTGCGATTTTGCCCGTCTATGAGGCATCGCCAAACCCGGATACCACCTTAATCCACTTCGCCAAAGCGGGACTCGCCCGCAGTCAGGGCCAGTATTCGCAGGCTATTTCACACTATCGCGCCATCCTTAGCGCGCACCCTGACTTTGCCGCGGTACGTCTCGATCTGGCGCGAGCCATGTTTGAGAATCGTCAGTATGATGCGGCGGAATACCAGTTTCAGCGTGTGCTGCAAAGCGAACCGCCGGAAAACATTCAGCATGTTATTGCGCAGTATCTTGAGCGTATTCAGAAAGGGAGCGCGCTGACGGGTTCGTTGAATGTCAGTTATCTCAACGACAGCAACGCGAACAATGCCTCATCAAGCAAAACGATCCGCGTGGGTGACCGCCTTTTTATACGCAATAAAGACAGCTTCCCGCAGCGGGGAGAAGGGCTGTGGTTTAGCGGCACGCTACAAAAAGATGGGCAGCTTTACGATCAGCACGGGCTGCGTTTTTTGGGTACGGTGAACGGGAAAAGTTACTGGAACAACCATAAGTTTGATGACATCACCAACCGTGTTTATGCCGGATATCAATGGCGCGATTTCCGCCAGCAGTTTGCGCTGCTGCCCTTCTATGAAAAGCGTTGGTACGGTACCGAGGATTACTCCTCCGGTCCGGGCGTGCGCGCGGATTACAGCTATCTGCTGTCGCCGACCTGGCAGATAAGCCAGGCACTTGAGTACCAGAAATTGTCTTACGATGATGACGCGTACCGTTTTCTGCGCGGGCAGAACCGTTACACGTCAACGACCTTATCCCACGCGTTTAGCGATAGGGTTTCCGCCTATGCGGGCATTGATTTTCTCGATCAGCAAACTTTCGCCAAAAATGAGTCCAACCATCGCGTAGGGATACGTAGCGGCGTGCAGGTCGATTTGCCCTGGCAACTGTCGTTCTCCGCGGGTTCTGCGTTTGCCAGACGCGACTACCAGGCCGACAGTGATATTTTCGGCACCCGGCGCAAAGACAACGAACAGCTGTATAACCTCTCAATCTGGCATCGCGATCTCTACTTCTTTGGTGTAATGCCGAAGCTGAATTTCAGTTACAAACACGTGGACAGCAACATCGATTTTTATGACTATCGCCAGCGCAGTGTGACATTGTCACTGGATAAAAACTTCTAAACATCAATGCGGTGCGCGCAGGTAACTGCTGCCGCACCGCGTTCACATGCCCATTAGCGTGTCTGCGAAAAATCTTCCAGCGTCGATTCCAGAGAGGCGCCAAACATCTGGCCATGACTCAGTCCAGGATACAGGCGATAGGTTGCTGGCATTCCCTCCGTCTTGAGACCACTGACCGTTTTACTGACGGCATTTAGCGTCTCAACCGGGGTGGGTTCGCGCTGCCTGCGAGGATCGCCGTCACCTTCCATTAGTGTAAGCCGCTTATTACCTAACGTGGTTTTTCCTGCGCCGTCGATTTTTTTAAGTAAGGCAAAATTGTCCCGCCCGAGAGAAGGGCTTGCAGCGTAGAAGGTGTTAAAAAACGACGAGGATAAATAGCTGTCCAGCACAAATAGCCCGCCAAACGAGTGCCCCCAGAGGGCGCGTTTAGTCGGGTCTATGCGGATATTCGCTTCGGCGCGCAGGGCGATGGTTTTTTCCATCAGTTGGCGAAAGAGGGCGCTACCGCCGCCTTTTCGACCATAACGCTCTTCCGCCGTATCGCTTGCGGGAGTGTAGTCATAGGTGCGGGCGACCGGCTCGAAGGGCAATGTCGTTTGATATCCGATGACCACCAGAACCGGGGGCGTGTGCGCCGACATTTTTTGCAGCAGGGTGTCGGATAAACGGTCCATCACCGCGTTACCATCCAGCATATACAGCACCGGATATCCGTTGCCGGAAGGGGCTTTATTGGGGACTGCCGTCCAGACTTTGTAATGTCGCTGCCCGTCGGCGGAATCAAAGGTGTTGATAGTGAAATGGTAAAACGCGGAACCTTTATCCGCGATATTCGGCCCAAGCGGCGACATGTCTGGCCTGGCGATGGCCTCTGCGGCGTTCAGTAAGATAAAAAAACAGGTTGCCAGACGCAGCACGCGGTTGGGTGTTTTCCTGTTAAAGACTGTTGAATTCATTGCTCTGTTTTCTCTTTTAACGTGGATATGGGTGTCTGACAAACGTGGTCAACAAGGCCGCGGTTAAAGCGGGAAGCACGGCTTCCCGCTGCGGTGCGATGGCCCAATCAGAAATGCAGCCCCAGTTGCATGTACCAGGTGCGCCCCGATTCGTTGTACGTCCGTGCACCTGCACCATAGGCGTAGGTGCCATTCGCGCCGGATGTGAGGGCATTACCTGCACGGAATTGACGTTTATCCAGTAGGTTATCAACGCCTGCGGTGACATCGATATCTTTATTGACGCTGTAAACCGCGCTCATGCCAAATACCGCGTACGGTGAAACCTGCCAGCGCTCACTGCCTGAGGTGGCCTCTCCCTGGGCGTTATATTTCTGCGGTTTTTGCCTGCCGTACCAGGTCATGGTTCCCTGCAATGACAGATCGCTCGTGGCCTGCCAGTCCAGCGTCGAGTTAAGTGTATATTTCGGGATAATGGACAGATAATCGCCGGAGGTTTTGTTTTTATTTTCGATGATGTACGTGAAGTTATTATTCATCTTGATGGTGTCGCTAAGCGGGAAATTAAGCGTACCTTCCAGCCCCTGAACGACGGATTTGGGGACATTCTGCCATTTATACACATTGGACGTGCCGTTGTTGTATTCCGCTGAATACCCGGCTTCAATCTTGTCGCGATAGTCATTGCGATACCAGGTTAAACCGGCCTGAACGTCATTGTGGTGATACTCAATACCCAACTCTTTATTGACGCTGGTTTCGGCTTTCAAATCCTTGTTGCCTTGCAGATAGCAACTCACGGAATTGGCATAACAGCCATTACCGCTGCTGTATAAGAGGTAGTTAGGGTTGGTCTGATACAGATTTGGTGCTTTCCACGCCCGGGCAATCCCCATTTTCAATGTGAAATCGTCCCCCAGTTCCTGAGAGAGATTCAGCGATGGGCTAACATTGCTACCGGTATACGTCTGGTGGTTAAAACGAATCCCCGGCGTCAGACGCGTGGAGTCCGTCAGATCAATATTGTCTTCCGTATAGATCCCATATATATCGGCAGAGCTGTATTCGCTGCGTCCGGAGCTGGAGACGCCATTGACCGCAGAGGTATTTGCCAGCGTATTGGAGGTGGGATCTTTCATCGACTGATGATTCATCTCCGCACCAAAGGTGATGGTTTGACTCACACCCCAGTCAAAGGGAATATTCACCTCTGAGTGTAGATTCGTGTCATTGAGATAAATAGTAGAGAAGCCTTCATCGGTGGTACTAAAAAGCCCCTCTAAACCACCTGATAAGCCTTCATTAAGTCGGTTATTACGCGTTTTTTCGAACTGAATATAGTTGCTGGTGGTGATCCCGTTATCCCACGTCCCCGTGTATTTCAGTGCCAGGTTCTGTCGGTAAATGATATTGGTTTCTTTACCGTAGTTCTGTTTGACCAGCGTACTGCTATTGGTATTTTGCGTATCACCGGCATACAGATTGCCCTGACGACTAAATCCGGCGCTGAGTTCCAGCGCCTGCATGGGCATAAACGCCCAGTGTAAAACGCCGTTGATATTTTTATTCACCACTCCTTCGCGCCCGGCCGGAACCATACCGGCATATTTCCCCGTACGCTCGGCTTCATGACCGCTATTAATATCCTGTGCGTCGGCCTGGGTTTTGCTCCAGTTGCCATACAGACGCATGGTGAAATTATCCGCCAGCTCCCCACTCAGGTTGGCGTTATAGCGCTGCGTGGTGCCTTCGGCTTTGTGCTCCGGGACACTGTAGTAACTGTTAAAACTGCCGTGCCACTCATTGTTTGTCGGTTTAGTGATGATATTAACCACGCCACCCATCGCCCCGTTACCGTAGAGTGCCGCTGCCGGGCCACGAATAACTTCGATGCGTTCTATCATTTCAGCGGGTACCCAGTTGCTGTCGCCGCGGGTATCGCGCTCACCCCGCCAGCCATAGCGCACGGAGTTGCGGCTACTTACCGGCATGCCATCAATTAATATCAGGGTATTTTCCGGCCCCATTCCACGGATATCGATTTGTCGATTATTACCGCGCTGTCCGCTGCTGGAATTACCCGTCAGGTTCACGCCCGGCATGGTGCGAATAATTTCCGATACATCGCGCGAGATGGGATGTTTTTTAATGGCGTCACTGTCAATAATCGACACGCCCGGTGCTTGCAGCGTCTGTTCTCTGGCGGTGACGACCACCGTATCTTCATTATTGTTTTGCCCGCTGGTATTCGGGGCTTTATTGCTTTGGCTGTTCTCGACAGCAGCGGTGTCGCTGTCGCGATTGATTTCAGTGGCCTGCGCTGACAGCGCCAGTAAATTCCCTGCAATAAGCGAGCTTAATAATGAGTATTTATAGATGTTATTTATCATGTGATTAACGGCTATCTTGCCTGACAATAAACGGGGTAATTACTCTAGTGCGAATGATTATCAATTGCAAACTGAGGCGAGCCATAAATCAAATTTGGTAGGGGTGTGGAAGGGGATGTGATGCACAGGGTTTAATAGCGAATGAAAGTTATGTTTTCTAAGGAAGGTGCGATTTAATCGGTGGGGTTCAGTGGAGTCCTTAGCTGTATTAGGCTGTGTCCCTTAATCACCTGAGTTATAGTAACTGTCTTTTTCAACAACATATTGAACTATGGCTCGCTACG
>NZ_CBFFRL010000238.1:0-6147 GCF_965644215.1 Phytobacter sp. V69 | reverse complement strand
CGGCCTCATTTCTCGCTGCCGTCCAGATCAGATGCATCGCTCTCTGGGCTAAAATCTTGTGACGACACTATCTAGGATTGATTTTATTTTTAACCTTCACGGTGCCGGATATCGGCACCGGCTGGAAAATCCTCTATGCCGTGCTGACTTATTTCGGCCTGTCGTTGCTCTATTCACTGAATAATGTGCCGTACTGTGCGCTCATCACCAAACTGACCACCAACCCACAGGAGTTAATCTCCTGCCAGTCTTATCGTTTCGTACTGTGCGACGTGGCGGGTTTCATTGTCTCTGTCGACCTGCCGATAATGGTGTCATGGTTTGGCCAGGGCGACCAGGCGAAAGGCTATCAATTGGGCGTGGCCGTGCTGGCCACGGCGGCGATGGTGATATTTCTTATTTGCTACGGTGGGATAAAAGAACGCGTCAATACTCTGGCAACGCATGTGTTTAATTTAAAAGATAGCCTGCGCAGCATTCGTAAGTTATGGTGAGTGGAAATCCGGGACGCGGGCATCCGGGATGAGCTTTGCCTTTAATCTTTTTGTCTGGGCCGTTGCCGGTGTCATTATCAGCGTGACGCTGAGCGTGATTTCATGCCATGCAGGGCAAGAAAATCAGACGCCGTTATCACTGGGCGGCATAACGTTGCTCTCGACGGTGATCCCCGGCGTTCTGCATATGCTGCTGGCGGCGGTGGTCTATTTTTTCCGCATCGATAACGCGATGGAAGAACAAATGCGCTCAGAGATGGCCACCAGAAAGTAAATCTGTTTACTGCCAGAGGCTGAATTATCAGCCTCTTTCACGGAGAACAAACGCGGTCGGCGCCACACCTGGAATATCCGCAGCGATTCCCGTTATAATCACGCAAATTCTTTACCAGGTTAGATACGACGATGACAAAACTCACCTTACAAGAGCAGATGCTAAAAGCAGGATTAGTAACCAGCAAGAAGATGGCCAAAGTCCAGAGAACAGCGAAGAAATCACGCGTTCAGGCTCGTGAGGCGCGAGAGGCTGTAGAAGAAAACAAAAAGGCGCAGATCGAGCGTGATAAAGAGCTGAGCGAGCAGCAAAAGCAGGCGGTTTTATCGAAAGAATACAAAGCGCAGGTGAAGCAGCTTATTGAAATGAACCGGATCGCTGTTGCGAAAGGCAATATCGATTTTAACTTCACCGACAATAACCTGATTAAAAAGGTCGTAGTGGATAAAGTCACGCAGACGCAGCTGATTAATGGCCGTCTCGCCATTGCGCGTCTGGTGACTAACAGCAACGGCGACAGTGAATACGCGATTATCCCGGCCGTCGTTGCCGATAAAATTGCCCAGCGCGATGCGAGCTACATTGTCTTAAACAGCGCGTTAAGCGAAGATGTCCAGGACGAAGACGATCCGTACGCCGATTTCAAAATCCCTGATGATTTGATGTGGTAATACGCCGTGTCTGATTCCCCTTTTTTCTGCACGTCTGCGCCGGGCTTCCTCCCGGCGCATCTTCATGATGATGCCACTCAGAACGGGCTGGCATTGTGGGCGCTAATCGGTTCTTCGCTGACCGGATGCACAAAATGCAGCGCGCTGGCGTGCAGCATCAGCCGGGGCGTGTCTTCCGCGCCCGGCCACGTCAGGCCGCCATACAGATCGCAGCCCAGAATCGGATGCCCCAGTTGCTGGCAGTGAATGCGCAACTGATGAGTACGCCCGGTTTCCGGGGTGAGTTCGACCCGCGTCAGTGGCAGTAACGCCCCGCCTTCACCTTGCCGATAAATGCGTTCAACGACCCGATAGCGGGAGCGCGCGGGCTTGCCGTTGATAGCGCAGATGGACATCAGCGGGAACAGCGCCGGATCTTTGGCAATCGGCGCATCGATCACCCCTTCGTCGTCGGCAACGTGCCCGCAGAGCAACGCGCTGTAGACCTTACGCACGGTGCGCTGGCTGAACTGGTGGCAGAGCGCGGCGTTGATCGCCTTATTGCGGGCCACCACCATCAGCCCGGAGGTGCCGAAATCCAGGCGGTGGACCAGGGTGCAGCCGGGGAATATCTGCACCAGCCGGTGATGCACCGAGTCGAAGTTTTGCGGATTTTTCCCCGAGAGGCTGAGCAGCCCGGCAGGTTTATTGATGAGTACCAGGTGCTCGTCCTGCCAGAGGAGTTCAATCTCGTCATGGCACGGCGGAGCAATAAAGGTATCGATAATCACAGACATCAGGCGGTCCGGCGGAAAAGTGAGAGCGGATGATAGCTAATTCTCCGCCGACTGGCGAATCTGCCCCTCACTTGGTCTGCTCGCGCCACAGGGCGATCTCTTCATCCAGCCAGGCGATGAACAGAGCGACCTCCCGTTTTTTCTCCGTCTGCGGGGACGTCACCAGCCAGTAATGCCAGGGATACGGCGCACTGAACGGCGTTACCTGCACCAGTTCTCCTCGTGCAATAGCGTCCCTGACTAATGTACGACGCTCCAGCGCGATACCCCTCCCGAGCCGCACGGCTTCGAGCACCAGGTTCGAATCGTTGATGCGTAGCCCGGTGGGCACGATCTCTTTTTCCAGCCCGGCATTAAGGCACCAGGTTTTCCACGATTCGGTCGAAAAGATAATGTGACTTTTCGCCACCTCTTCGGGCGTGCCGGGTAACTGGCCCTCGTTATAACCGGGGGCAGCGACAACGATAAGCTCATCCGAAAAAAGAAAGCGGCTTTCCATCCCTTCCCAGTCGCCCTGTCCCATACGGATCGCAATATCGATACCTTCCTGCAGCATGCTGGTGACCGTAAGGCTAGCCTGCAGGCGCAACGAGATAGCGGGATATTTTTCGCGAAACCGCATCAGGCGCGGCATTAGCCAGTGATTGCCAAAAGACGGCACCGTTGCCAGCGTCAGCTCCATCGTGCGCGGCTTCACCTGCACCAGCCGGGTGGCATCCGAGATATGGTTGAGCGCCTCGCGTATCTGCAACGCATAGAGTCGCCCTTCTTCATTAATCTGCACCCCGCGGCCATGACGGATAAAAAGCTTTACGCCAACCATCTCCTCGAGGATTTTGATTTGCTGGCTTATCGCCGAATGCGTCACGTTCATCTCTTTTGCCGCCTGCGTTACGCTGCCAAGGCGCGCAACGGCCTCAAAGCTTCGCAAGCTGGCGATAGGGGGAAAATCCGACATCTTACTGCCCTCGTCGCATCGTTCAATTCGTTAACATTACTACCCGATAGCCTTCGCTAAATCAGCCCCTGATGGCAAACATTAAATAACCATCTGAATTTATGCCTGTTAATTTTTAAAGCATTTTCATAAATAGCGGCAATATCCCGACATGTTAGAAAAACTAATATCAGAGGTAAGAAACCCGTGATATTCGCCCATGGGGATTTACGCTAAGGTTTGTCTGTCTTCTTCGCCGCAATGCCCACGCTGACGGGTGTTGCGGTTAATCGATTAACAGCAGTGGCTGTGTATGGACAGGATCACGATGAAACTCATTGGCATGATGGACTCGCCTTACGTCAGGCGCGTTGCGGTATCCCTGGAACTCTATGGCATCGAATTTGAGAGCATGCCGCTTTCGGTATTTCGTTCATTTGAGGCGTTTTCCCGAATTAATCCGGTCGTCAAAGCGCCGACGCTGGTGATGGATAACGGCGTGCAGTTAATGGACTCAACGCTTATTTTGCAGTATTTCGACGCACAGGCCGGAGCAGAACAGAAATTATTGCCGCAGGAGCCCGGCGCGCTGGCAGGCGATCTTCAGATCCTGGGGGTGATTCTTGCCGCCTGCGAAAAAGCGGTACAAAACATTTATGAGCACAATCTCCGGCCTGCGGAAAAACAGCACCAGTCATGGATTGAGCGCGTGACACAGCAATTGTTAGCCGCTTGTCGGGAGTGGGATGCGCTGCTGGAGGCTCGCCCGGCGGCGAAACGCCTGGACCAGGTATCGGTCACCAGCGCGGTGGTCTGGACATTCATTCAGTTTATGATCCCCAATGTGGTGCAGGCTGGCGATTTCGGCAACATTGCGGCGGTGGCCGAAGCCTGTGAAGCCCTGCCCGCGTTTAAAAAATATCCTCTGTGCTAAATGCGGGATGGGTTAATCGCGGTACTGATTAACTCGCCCGCCCCCCAACAATAAAAGGCGAAGGGATTTTCCTTCGTTTTTTATGCCGTTATCTATACTCCAGGTACCCTGCTCTTATCCATTAAGGCTTCTTGTGTTAGCAAATATCCTCATCGCGCTTGTCGCCGCTATTCATATCTACATTTTGGTGCTCGAAATGTTTTTGTGGGACACCAAAACAGGCCGCAAGGCATTTAATCTCAGCGCTGATTTTGCCCGCGACAGCCGCGTGCTGGCTGCCAGTCAGGGGTTGTATAACGGCTTTTTAGCCGCCGGTTTGCTGTGGGGATTGTGGCTGGGTGATGGCGGGTTCGAATTCAAATTCTTCTTCCTGGTGTGCGTGGTGATCGCCGGGGTGTTTGGCGCGGTCACCGCCAGTAAGAAGATCCTCTATATCCAGGCGCTCCCGGCGCTGGTGGCGTTGATCGCATTGTTGATGCCTTGAGGGGGGGTTGTTCCCCTCATTCCAGACGAGGGGAACAGTGCTCATCAATCGTTATTGCCGCTCAGGATGCGGAAGCCTCAGGCACGTTGGTGCCCATGCCTTCGGGCAGAAACGGGGCAATCTCGGCCAGTTCGTCCACGCTCAGCCTGAAATCCGCCGCCCCCAGAAGCCCGTCAACCTGCGTTGGGTGGCGCGCGCCAACTATCGCCCCGGAGATGGCCGGTTGTCTCGGCACCCAGGAAATCGCCACTTCCGCCCGTGGCGTTCACCGATCCGACGAAAGGTCTCAACCAACGCCAGGTTGCAGGTCAGACGCGGCTCTTTGAAGTCCGGGCTGCGGGTTTTACGCCAGCCATCATCAGGGAGACTGGCGATGCGTTCCCCAGCCAAATTCCCAACCCGGTCCCGCGATGGCCCAGGTACCCAGACCGATCGGCGAAATAGTGAAATCGGCATTGCCCAGTTTTTTCTGTTGCATGGTTTATCTTCCCTATCAATTCGACGACGCCAGTGTGGCATGCTGGATAGCGGGCGATAAGCCATACTATGTTTGATGAACTACTGAATAATTCTCATCAATATGACAATCGATCTGCACGAACTGGACGCCTTTGAAGCCGTCGCACGACATCGAAGTTTCCGTAAAGCGGCCGCCGAACGGAGTGTATCCGCCTCGGCCCTGAGTCATGCCATGCGCGGGCTAGAAGAACGGCTCGGTGTGCGCCTTTTCCACCGCACTACCCGCAGCGTCACGCCAACCGAGGCGGGTTATCGCCTGCTGGCGCGACTCACGCCCGCCCTGCGTGATGTTGCCGACGCGCTCGCCGACGTAACGGCATTACAGGCAGTACCTGCGCCTGAACGTACCGCGACCGGCAGCCTGGCTGGTACTGGCCCCGATATTGTCGGGTTTTGTGGCGACGTATCCGCGCGTCAAAGTCGATGTGGTAACCGACGACGGTCTGGTCGATATCGTGGATGATGGCTTCGATGCAAGGTAGACAGGCGTTTCAATTATCGGGGCGTTAGTCGCTGGATGGAATTAAAAAGCAAGATTCGCAGTTTCTTCTTAAATGCGCTCGATTATTTTAATCACTCTCGCAGAGTTTCATTCTAATATTGAGGTGAATTATGTCTTTTATTATCACTGGATTAAATGGCAATAGCTTCCAGCACCTTTATGGCCTTTCCGACGATGAACTCAAGGCATACGGTGCGATAAGATTCAATGTGGATAAATACCCCTCCTGTCCAGATAGAATCACACTGACAGACATTCCCATGGGAAAGCGTGCCATTTTGCTTAATCACACTTATTTAGACAGTCGTTCACCCTATCGAGGGACGCAAGCAATTTTTATTTGGGAGGGTAAAATTGAACCAAAGGTTTTGAAAGATGAAATTCCAGAGATTATGCAGAACCGAATGATATCCCTGCGTGCATTTGATCAAAACGACATGATGATTGAACCGCCCCGGGAATCCTGGAGACTAAACTCTTGTCAACAGCAGTCGAACTTTGACCCACCTTTGTTTAACAACAGCAGTTGTAATTTGACCCACCTGATCACTCAGGA
>NZ_CBFFRL010000237.1:0-6176 GCF_965644215.1 Phytobacter sp. V69 | reverse complement strand
CGGCCTCATTTCTCGCTGCCGTCCAGATCAGATGCATCGCTCTCTGGGCTAAAATCTTGTGACGACACTATCTAACGTCGCCGAAAACATTTTCCTGGGGCGCGAGCTGCAAAAAGTGCTGACGCCAATCAACGAGGCTGAACAGGAAAAACGGACCGCTGAGCTGTTAAAACGCCTCGACCAGCCTATTTCACCCAAAGAGCTGGTGGGCAACCTGAAAGTGGGCCAGCAACAGTTAGTGGAAATCGCCAAGGCGCTGGCTGAGAACGCGGACATTCTGATCCTCGACGAACCCACGTCGGCGCTGAGTAAAACGGAAGTGGAAATCCTCTTCCGCGTGATTCGCGAGCTGACCCGCCAGGGGGTGTCGATTATCTACATTTCGCACCGTCTGGAAGAGTTAATGGCCATTGGCGATGTCATCACCATTCTGCGCGACGGCAAGTTCCAGGCCGAAGCGAAAGTGCGCGACATCGACGTGCCGTGGATCGTCCGTGAAATGCTCGGCAGCGATCCGGTAAGCAACTTCCTCAAACCGGGCCGCACCTTTGGCACACCGGTGCTGGAAGCAGAGCACATCACCTGCGTGAACAGCGCGGGCAATGCGGTGGTGGACGATGTGACCTTTAAGGTGCACAGCGGTGAAATTGTCGGGATTTACGGCCTGATGGGCGCGGGGCGCACGGAACTGTTTGAATGCATGCTCGGTACCGAACGCAACTATCTGGGCAAACTGTGGCTCGACAGCAAACCCGTGCCGCAGCGGCTGGCCACGGCGGATCGTATCCGCATGGGGATGAGCCTGGTGCCGGAAGACCGCAAACGTACCGGTATCTTCCCTATATCGTCGGTGGCGACCAACCTGACCATCGCCAGCCTGTGGCGGCGGTTACAGCGCGGTATCACCATCTCGCAAAAAGATGAGGAGGCGGTGGTGGCCAGCACCATTGGCAATCTGTCGATTAAGGTCTCCACGCCGGACGTTGAAATCCAGGCGCTGAGCGGCGGTAACCAGCAAAAAGTGGTGATTGGTCGCTCGCTTTTAACCAACCCGAAAGTCCTGTTTTTGGATGAACCGACACGCGGGATTGACGTGGGGGCGAAAGCCGACGTCTTCCGCATGATGGTGCAGCTCTCCGAACAGGGGATCGCAGTGGTCTTTTCCACCTCCGATCTGAAAGAAATTATGGCGGTATCTGACCGCATTCTGGTGATGTCCGGCGGTAAACTGACCGCCGATATCGTGCGCGATCAGGCCGAAGAATCGGCGCTGGTAACGGCAAGTGCTCAGGGGTTCTGATATGAAAACAACACAATCTGTGGCAGTGGCCCCGCGCGCAAGCGCATCGCTGTCACGCGAAAGCATTCTGCTTCTACTGTTAAAGCTGCGAACCTTTATCGCGTTGTTCCTGATTGTTGGCTTCTTTACTGCCACGGTGCCCGGTTTCCTCTCCACGGGCAGCCTGGTGATCATGATTAAACATATCGCTATCAACGCCTTCCTGGCGCTGGGGATTACGTTTGTCATCATCACCGCCGGTATCGACCTGTCCATCGGCGCAACGCTCGGCCTGTGCGGGATGATCGCCGGCTGGATGATCACCAAAGGTATCGTGCTGCCGATGTTTGGCATCGCCATCTTCCCCAGCGTGTGGGTGATTGTGCCGCTGGTACTGTTGATTGGCGGCTTAATCGGCGCGGTGAATGGCTGGATAATTACCCGCTATAACGTGGCACCTTTTATCTGCACGCTCGGTACGATGTATATCCTGCGTGGTGCCGCCATGCTTACCTCCGACGGACAGACCTTCCCGGGGCTCTCCGGCAATCCGTTACTGGGCAATACCGGCTTTGATGAAATTGGCGCGGGCACCCTGTTCGGCATTCCGTGGGCTATCTGGCTGATGATTGTGCTGGCGGTGGTGATTGCCTATGTCGCACGTCGCCTGCCCTTTGGGCGCCACGTTTATGCCATCGGCGATAATGAACGTGCGGCCGAGCTGTCCGGCGTGAAGGTTAAACAGGTCAAAATCTGGGTCTACACCATCTCCGGGTTCTGTGCCGCACTGGCCGGGATCGTGGTGTCCGCGCAGTTGCTGGCGAGCCACCCGGCGAACGGTACGGCCTTTGAAATGAACGCCATTGCTGCGGTGGTGCTGGGCGGGACATCGCTGGCGGGCGGGCGCGGTACCGTACTGGGGACACTGATCGGTGCTTTCGTTATCGGCTTCCTCGCCGACGGTCTGGTGATGATGGGCGTGAGCGAATTCTGGCAGATGGTGATTAAAGGTATTGTGATTATCGTTGCGGTCATCATCGATCAGATGCAGAACCGTATGCAGCAAAAAGCGGCGGTGGTTGCGCAAAAAGCAGTAATAGAAAACAAGTAGTTCCAGCCCTGAAGAATGACGGGAATACCGGTTGGCCTGAGCATACATGCTCAGGCCTTTTTTATACCAGCAGTTCCGTAATGCTGTCTGAACTGAGCTGCACCAGCCCTTTCACGCCATAGTGATAGCCAGTTTTATAGTGCCGGATATGAATCTCGCTGATATGCCTGTCGGCGCTGGCATTGAGCATGCCTTGCGCGAGCGGCAAAATCTCATCGCCATAATCTTCGAACAGCTCACCGGTGACGATGACATGCTTGATGTTATGGATAGGCGCGGTACAGCAGATAGCAAAATAGAGCGCGTTCGCGGTGGTCTGTAATGTGGCAGCCTTGTTTTCGCTATCGACATTAAACGCCTGCTCTATGCCTCCGGCATAAGGCAGATGAACAATCTCCGGGTAAAACCCGTTCTCCCCTAGCCCCGGTTCACCGTGGGTGCAGTAGCCATAGCCCAGGCTGCCAAGACCGGGAATAAACGCCACGTACGAAAGCCCCGGCGAGAGTTTTGCCAGTAGATAATTGGTGCAGTGAGCGATGTTGTAGATATGGGTGGTGATGCCGACCGCATCCTGAATCAGGGTTTTGATATTGACGTTATTGTCCGGGAACAGCGGGCAATAACGCACGATGCCGGTGTAGTGCTCGATTCCCCCTTGTAGCGCCACGCTCACCACCTTCACCCATGACAACAGAATATTCGCCGAGGCGCACAGGGCTTTAATGCTCTCGACAATCACCGTGGTCAACAGTTCAGGCGTCATGGTTTCCGGCAACGTGCAACTGTGGTTCGCCAGCGTGGAAACCTGGGTGTTGTAATCATTGAGGGTGCTTTGCAGGCTGCCTTTGCGCAGCATAATGTTGACGCTAAACCAGCAGTGGCTTTTTACCGCCAGCAGCTGCTGAGGGCGGCCAAACGCCACATCTTTCACTTCGCGCTCTTCAATCACGCGCTCGCTCAGAAGCTGAGAGGTAAGCTTGGTAATATAGGCTTTCGTGACGCCAAGCCGACGGGTCATCTCTGCCCGCGACTCGGTTTCACTGTGCAAAATGTTGAGGATCTGCTTTTTATAATCCATGGTGTTATGCCCCTGCGCGCATCGTTTCCCCGGCGCGGACATCATAACACCATGAAACGCCGTTAGCTTTTCTTACGCAGCACCAGCACCCAGTCGGTCCCGGTTTGCGGTGGGTCGATGCTCAGGAAGAAAGTTTCTGAAATATCGTTGCTGATCCAGTTCATCACGCCATAGCGGGGGTCGAACCAGCCGATGTCAAAGCCGCTCCCGGCAAAATCACGGACATCCACCACTACGTTCTGCTGCTCAGGAATATAGACCGCAATCCAGCGACGATGCGCGTCACGCATGGCGCGACAGTGCTTTTCATCCGTCGCATTCTGGTTTAGCAATAGCGACTGGTCGGGCTCGCGCAGCCACCACTCCGGTAACGACTCGATAAAACGACGCAGCGTGCCGATGTTAAACGCGCCAGGATAGTTAAGCACGTCAAACCAGTACGGAATGGTATCCCCCTGATAAGTGCTGGCCGCGCTCTCCGGAATCGCCTGTGCGTCATCTTCCGGGCGACGCATCTGCCACAGACTGTAGCAACCGTAGGTAATCCCTGCGCCACCGGCAACGACCGACCAGTAGCTGGTACGGCGAATCTCCCGGTCGGTGAAACGGCTGGCGTCCTGCGCCCGACGGAACTGATGCTGGCACATCACCGGATGCGCTTCATAGCAGGGTTCACTATCCAGCACCGGTTTATCCAGACGCTGGTAGTCCATCTCAATAGGCCGCCAGGACGGGTAAGCTTGCCCCATATGACCGGTTTGCCAGACGACAAAATCCTGCTGGAAAGTGTCGCCCAGCATATCGAGCGTGCTACGCCCGCCCTGGCTGTGCACGGTAATCAGCGCGTCGCCGCAGGCACCAGCGCGCAGCCCCATCGCCATCTCTTCAAGAACGTCACGCTGCTGCGCGGTAGCAATCGCCCGGTCACCGCCGATCATCCACAAAATACCGGTACCGACCATTTTGTCACTCAGATAGCGGCAAAACGCGTGGACGTTCTCTTTATTAAATAACGGGGTTTTATTGCTCCCCCAGCTGTTATTGACACTCCAGTGAGAGCCCCACATCGGCACCAGCGCGATATAAATCCCCAGCTGGTTTGCCATCTCCGTCACTTTACGCACGTGGCTGAAATAGGCGTCATTCGGCTCCAGGGTCGCCAAATCAGCAAAAGGTAAATGGCCACCTTCCAGCGTCGGAGTATGTAAACCTTCCAGTTCGCACACGGCAACGGCCTGCACAACGTTAAATCCTTTTTCTGCCCGATTAATTAAATAACGACCGGCCTCTTCCAGGGTTAATTTGTGAAATAACTCCCAGGCCGTACAGGCCGTATAAAAAAACGGGTGATGTGCTTCGTTATAAAAGCTTCTGCCATTAATGCGCAGCTTTTTCATAATTAACTCCCGATGGTGAAGGCTGGCTTTCCTGAATAAATTTCTGGCAGGTTTTCTCATCAAGTTTGTAGCGCGAGAATAACGCCGCCGCGATAAACATACATACCGCAGGTAGCCAGGCATAAAGTAAGGTGAAGGCCGAAAGTTGATTTTCTGAGGCGCTGGCCATGGTGTCCGGGTTATATCCGTACCAGGCAAGGATATAACCGATAATCGCGCCACCGATGGCCATCCCGGCTTTGGTGGCGAATAGCATACCGCCACCGATCATGCCGTTAATGCGCACACCATAGCGATGAAAACCATAATCAGCCACATCGGCGACCGTCGCCCAGATAATCACGGCGACCAGTTCGACCGCCAGCGTGGCGATAACAAACAACACGGCGTGGAAATAGACGGCGCTGGCAGGCGTCAGGCCAATGATGAGGGTGATGATCCCACCGATAATTTGGCTCACCACCAGCAGAGGAATACGCCGTGTCAGTCCTTTTTTGAGCATATACCCGGTGAACAAAGGGGCGATAATACCGGCAATCGATCCGGCGGTAAGCATCAGGCTTAAAAACGAGCCCGGCATGTTGAGCACGTATTTCACGAAATAGGCCGCTGCGCCAAACTTGAGCGTATTCATGATCATCACCACCAGTTGCGCGGCAAAGACAATCATCGCCTGATCGTTTTTGAGCACAAAGCGCACCTGCGTGGAGAGGCTCATTGCCTGATCCGCATCCGGCACGATCCGCTCTGTGGTGTTGAAATAGCACAGCAGAACCAGCAGGGTGGAGAGTAAGCCAATGCCGCACATCACCACCCGGTAACCCACAATCTCACTATCAAAAAGCGCAATTAATGTCGGCACCAGCAATGAACAGATCAGATAGGATATTTTCGCCAGTGGAAAGCGAATGGCATTAATTTGGATACGCTCTTCGCTGTCGGTTGAAATGGCCCCCAATAAAGAGACATAGGGCACCACTACCAGGCTAAAACTGAGTACCAGAAAAATATAAGTGACATAGGCATACCCCGTACGACCTGTTTCGCTTAATTCCGGTGAGAAAAATACGGCAGCGCAGCTTAAACCATAGCGAATGGCAAACCATAATAACCAGGGGCGATAACGACCGTGCCGCGAACGGGTTCTATCAGAAAGAGAACCAATAATCGGATCGCTGATCGCATCAATCAAACGGGTTATCAGAAATAATGTTCCCATTGCCGCAGGATTAAGTTTATACCCAAGTAACTTCAAGATGCAGGATGGTAGTGCTTAAACAATCTATCCCTACGATTAACTTGGGTTTACTG
>NZ_CBFFRL010000236.1:0-6178 GCF_965644215.1 Phytobacter sp. V69 | reverse complement strand
TAGTCATGATAATAGGGCCTTCTGATTAGAAGGCCCTATTATCAATGATTTTTATCCTCGTGACGACACTATCTAGTTTCAGAGAAAAAGCCGTCGAACGCTGGTAATTTGAACGTAAAAATTTGCGAAAAGTCGAGTTTGGCGAAATAACGGCGATGCTTTTATCCCGAACGGCGTTGGGGATGTATTCGACTGGTATCATGGCCGCGAAATCCCTATAATTGCCGCGTTTGACGCTCAGGCGTCGTCCTTCCTTTACATCCAGGTTAATCAGGTCGCTAAATTTATGACTGATAAGTCACATCAGTGCGTCATTATCGGCATCGCCGGCGCATCGGCTTCAGGTAAAAGTCTCATTGCCAGTACGCTTTATCGTGAACTGCGCGAGCAGGTGGGTGATGAGCATATCGGCGTTATTCCAGAAGACAGTTACTATAAAGATCAAGGCCATCTGTCAATGGAAGAGCGTGTTAAAACCAACTATGATCATCCAAGCTCGATGGATCATAGCCTGCTATTCCAGCATCTGCAGACGCTGAAAAGCGGCCAGGCCATTGAATTACCGGTTTATAGCTATGTTGAACATACCCGTACGCCGGAAACTATCCACATTGAACCGAAAAAAGTGATCATCCTGGAAGGCATTCTGCTGCTGACCGACGCGCGCCTGCGTGAAGAGATGAACTTCTCTATCTTCGTTGATACCCCGCTGGATATCTGCCTGATGCGCCGTATCAAGCGCGACGTGAACGAACGCGGACGGTCAATGGACTCGGTGATGGCGCAATATCAGAAGACCGTGCGCCCGATGTTCCTGCAGTTTATTGAGCCTTCCAAGCAGTATGCCGATATCATCGTGCCGCGCGGGGGTAAAAACCGCATTGCGATTGATATCCTGAAAGCCAAAATCAGCCAGTTTTTTGAATAATACATGATAGGCTGTACCCTTTAGTTACTTTGCTTTGCCCCTGCACTGTCGGGGGCGTCATGCACGAAAGGAGAAAGTGCCATGCGTCTTTGTGACCGAGATATTGAAGCCTGGCTGGATCAGGGCCGTCTGTCGATCACCCCGCGTCCTCCCGTTGAGCGCATTAATGGCGCGACTGTCGATGTCCGCCTGGGCAATAAATTTCGCACCTTCCGTGGGCACACCGCTGCATTTATTGACCTGAGCGGTCCGAAAGACGAGGTGAGTGCGGCGCTCGATCGCGTGATGAGCGATGAGATCGTGCTCCCCGACGGTGAAGCCTTTTTCCTGCACCCTGGCGAACTGGCGCTGGCGGTGACCTTTGAATCCGTGACGCTGCCAGCAGACCTGGTCGGATGGCTGGATGGTCGCTCTTCACTGGCGCGTCTTGGGCTGATGGTGCACGTCACCGCACACCGTATCGATCCCGGCTGGTCGGGCAGTATCGTGCTGGAGTTCTATAATTCCGGCAAACTGCCGCTGGCATTACGTCCGGGCATGCTGATTGGCGCGCTGAGCTTTGAACCGCTCTCCGGCCCGGCCGATCGCCCGTACAACCGCCGCCAGGACGCGAAGTATCTCGACCAGCAGGGTGCGGTTGCCAGCCGTATCGATAAAGACTGAGTGATTCAAACCCACTGAGGCTGCCATGAGAAGAGTGTTAACCACGCTGATGATTTTACTGGTCGTGCTGGTAGCCGGCCTTTCGGCGTTGGTCGTAATGGTCAACCCTAACGATTTTCGCGGCTATATGGTGCGTCAGGTTGAAGCCCGTAGCGGCTATCATTTGCAGCTTGACGGCCCGCTGCGTTGGCATGTCTGGCCGCAGCTGAGCATTCTCTCCGGGCGCGTTACCCTTACCGCTCCGGGGGCAGAAATGCCAGTGGTTAAAGCTGATAATATGCGCCTGGACGTCGGGCTGCTGCCGCTGCTTTCACATCAGCTTCAGGTCAAACAGGTGATGCTCAAAGGCGCGGTTATCCAGTTAACACCGCAGACACGCCCTGCACCTCAACAAGATGCACCGGTGGCTCCGAAAGAGAACACACTGCCGCAGGTTGCCGAAGATCGTGGCTGGTCGTGGGATATCGCCCGCCTGCAGGTGGCCGATAGCGTGCTGGTCTTCCAGCATGAAAATGACGAACAGGTCACGGTGCGCGACATACGTCTGCAAATGGAGCAGGATGCCACGCATCAGGCCACGCTTGATTTTTCCGGTCGGATGAATCGCGACCAGCGTGACCTCTCGCTGTCTTTGAAAGCACAGGTGGATGCCAGCGATTATCCGCACCAGCTCACCGCCGCAATCAGCGAGCTGAAATGGCAGTTGCAGGGCGGAGACGTCCCTGCTCAGGGCATTACGGGGGAGGGGAGCCTTTCCGCTAAATGGCAGGGCGATCGTCGGCAAATCACCCTTAGCGATCTGCATCTGAGCGCCAATGACAGCGCGTTTAGCGGTAAAGGCAGCGTCATTCTCTCTGAGAAGCCGCAGTGGCTGCTGGATTTGCAATTCGATACGCTGAATCTGGATAACCTGTTGGCGCCGAAAGAGACCGCGTCCACTAATTCCTCGACGGATCAGCAAGGGCAGCAAGCCCAGGCGCGTTTGCCGCGTCCGGTGATTGCCAACAGCGTGCAGCCGGAATATACCAGCCTGCGTGATTTCAGCGCACAGGTGTCGCTCACCGCCAATAACATCCGCTGGCGTGGGATGCGCTTTGATAACGTCAATGGCCAGTTCTCGAACAACGCCGGCTTGCTCAGCATTTCCACGCTACAGGGCAAAATGGGCAACGGCAATATCTCTCTGCCCGGCACGCTCGATGTTCGCCGGGATACTTCACGTGCTGCTTTCCAGCCGCGGCTGGAGAACGTCGAAATTAGCGATATCCTCAAAGCCTTCAATTACCCGATTTCCCTGACCGGCAAGCTCTCTCTGGCAGGCGATTTCACCGGCAGTCGGATTGATGCCGATGATTTCCGCCGCAACTGGCAGGGTGATGCCCACGTTGAGATCAAAGACAGCCAGATGGAAGGGTTGAACTTCCAGCAGTTGATCCAGCAGGCCGTTGCCCGCAGTAGCGATGTTCAGGTGCAGGAAAACTACGATAACGCGACGCGTCTCGATACTTTCCGTACCGAGCTGTCGCTGGATTCGGGAACCATGATGCTGGCAGATATGCAGGGCAGTTCGCCGTTGCTGAGTCTGACAGGGCAGGGTGAGATGGACCTGGTGCAGGAGCAGTGTGACACCCACTTCAACGTTCGCGTGCTCGAAGGCTGGAAAGGCGACGGTAAGCTGGTCGATTACCTGAAATCCACCGACATTCCGCTAAATGTGTACGGCAAATGGCAGTCACTGAACTACAGTTTGCAGGTAGATCAGATTCTGCGTAAACATCTGCAGGATGAAGCGAAACGCCGCCTGAATGAGTGGGCGGATCGCAACAAAGACAGCCAGAACGGCAAAGACCTGAAAAAACTGCTCAACAAACTGTAACGCCGGGCAGCCCCGGCGTCGGTTAAGCTTCGGCTGACATGGCCCATCTCTGCGCTTCATAACCGGTTTAAACCGTCTAGGTGTATAGCGTTTGCTATACACCTGCGATAAGACATGTATATCAATTGCTATACAATGGAGTACATATGAAATCCGATGTGCAGCTTAATATTCGTGCGAAAGAAGCACAGCGAGCGCTGATCGATGCCGCCGCAGAGATTCTCCATAAATCACGTACTGATTTTATTCTGGAGATGGCCTGCCAGGCTGCAGAAAACGTCATTCTCGATCGCCGAATGTTTAATCTCAGTGATGAACAATACACCGAGTTTATCTATATGCTGGATGCCCCGGTGACAACCAATCCGGCGCTGGACAAACTGCTGGCGTGAAAACCGCAGTGGGAGAAGTAACCGCACCGGTACCGCTTAATCCTTCACACGTCCTTTCTGAGTTTCACTGTGGTGAAGCGGTACTGGATGAATGGATAAAACATCGGGGATTAAAAAATCATTCCACGGTTGCTGCCAAGACGTTCCTCGTCTGTAAACATGATGCCTTGCACGTGGTTGGGTTTTATTCACTCGCGACCGGTAGCGTGACTCATGCTATTGCCCCCGGGGGGCTAAAACGCAATATGCCGGATCCTGTTCCCGTGATAATCCTGTCACGCCTTGCGGTCGATGCACATTACAAAGGCCAGGGACTGGGGTGCGGATTTACTTCGTGACGCGGTATTACGTATCTACCGTGTGGCTGAGAACATTGGTGTGCGGGCCATTATGTTTCAGGCCCTGTCCGATGCGGCCAAACAGTTCTATTTGCACCATGGTTTTTTCGCGTCTCAAACGCAAGAGAATATCCTTTTTCTCCGGGTACCTGCTGCCATTTAGGCCAACGTCGTCTTCCTTACTCATCCGTCTATTACCGGGCCCGGGCGAAATGCCCCGGCCCGGCGTCGGTCAGACCTGATAATCCAGCTCATCGTCCGTATTGAGGGCGGTGATCTGGACCTTCTGCACGCGGTGGCTTTCCACCTCCAGCGTTTTCAACAGATAGTCCCCCACCTGCACTTCTTCACCCGGTTTCGGGATCCGCTGCAAATATTCCATCAGTAACCCGGCAATGGTGTGATATTCGCGCTTGTCATCCAGCGGCAACGGCACGTATTGCACCAGATCCTCCAGCGGCATATGGCCGTTTGCCGTCCAGCTTCCGTCACTGTTTTTCTGAATATCATGGCGAGCGTCAATCTCTTCCACTTCATTGGGCAGATTGCCGGCGATGGTCTCCATCACGTCGCTAAGGGTTACAATGCCTTCTACCGAGCCAAATTCATCGACCACAAACGCGAAGTGGGTGCGGGCGCTACGAAACTGCTCCAGCGCCTGTAACAGCGGCAGGGTTTCCGGAAACACCAGCGGTTGACGGATAAGCACCCGCAGGTCCAGCGGCTCGCCGCGCAGCGACTGCTGCAGCAAATCAATCACGTGTACTACGCCCAGCAAATCGCTCTCTTCACTGCCGCCGGTGACCACCATGCGCGTGTGCTGGTTTTTCTCCAGCAGCTCGCGGATCTCGGCTTCCGGGGCATTCAAATCGATATGTTCAATGTCGTGACGCGAAGTCATGATGCTGCTGACCGTACGCTGGTTCAGGTTCAGTACCCGGCCAATCATCCGCTGCTCTTGTGGATTAAAAAGTTGACTGCTGTCATGGTCGGCCAGCATTGAGGCGGTTTCGGCATCCAGCTCCGCATCCTCTTTTTTGCCGCTCAGCAGGCGCATCACCGTTTCAGTGATACGCTGGCGCAGGGTCTGGTTGGCTGACAGGAAGCGGCGACGGTTGAAGTTGGCAAGCTGATTAAGCGCCTCGATCATCACCGAGAAGCCAATCGCGGCGTACAGATACCCCTTCGGAATATAGAAGCCGAAACCGTCTGCGACGAGGCTAAAGCCAATCATCAGCAGGAAGCTCAGGCAGAGGATCACAATCGTCGGGTGGCTATTCACAAACCGCGTCAGTGCTTTACTGGCAAGCAGCATCAGTGAGATGGCGATAATCACCGCCGCCATCATCACCGCCAGATGGTCGACCATCCCGACGGCAGTGATCACTGAGTCGAGCGAGAAGACGGCATCCAGCACCACGATTTGCGCCACAACGCCCCAGAACTTCGCCCCACGTCGTTGGGTGGGGTTATCGCTGTCTTTGCCCTCCAGCCGCTCGTTGAGTTCCACAGTGGCTTTAAAGAGCAGGAACAGGCCGCCGAAGAGCATAATGAGGTCGCGCGCGCTAAAACTGAGGTCGCGAACGGAAAAAAGCGGTTTGGTGAGCGTGACCAGCCAGGAGATCGACGCAAGGAGCAGCAGGCGCATGACCATCGCCAGCAGCAGCCCTGTGACGCGGGCACGGTCGCGTTGCGCCGGGGGGAGCTTTTCCGCAAGTATCGCGATAAAGACCAGGTTATCAATGCCGAGCACCAGTTCGATCACAATCAGCGTGATCAGACCGGCCCAGATTGAGGGATCGGCAATCCATTCCATCGTATGCGTAACACCTTATGTATTATGACAATTGTCGTTATGCGATCATGGATAAAGCCAACCTAAATTGCAATGCCGGTATGCGATTTATACCCAGAATACTTCGAGTTGCAGGAGCCAGTAAACCCAAGTTAATCGTAGGGATAGATTGTTTAAGCACTACCA
>NZ_CBFFRL010000235.1:0-6209 GCF_965644215.1 Phytobacter sp. V69 | reverse complement strand
CTGAGTGATCAGGTGGGTCAAATTACAACTGCTGTTGTTAAACAAAGGTGGGTCAAAGTTCGACTGCTGTTGACAGTCAGTGCTCACGATATGCGTATGGCGCTGTGGTTTTTTGAGTATGCGCTGGGGATGGCCGATGATATTGCGTCGCGCATTGGCCAGTACACGAAAGAGTATCTCGATAACATCACGCCGCCTTTCACTAAAGCCCTGTTTACCTATGTGAAAGAGGGCAAATACACCTTCTGTACGCCGGGCCACATGGCGGGCACGGCCTATCTGAAAAGCCCGGTTGGCTGCCTGTTTTATGATTTCTTTGGTGGTAACACGCTAAAAGCGGATGTTTCTATCTCGGTTACCGAGCTGGGTTCGCTGCTCGATCACAGCGGGCCGCACCTGGAGGCCGAGGAGTATATCGCCCGGACCTTTGGCGCGGAACAAAGCTATATGGTCACCAACGGCACCTCTACCTCCAATAAAATCGTTGGAATGTACGCCGCGCCGGTGGGCAGTACCTTGCTTATCGATCGCAACTGCCACAAATCGCTGGCCCACCTGTTGATGATGAGCGATGTCACGCCGCTGTGGCTGAAACCGGGGCGCAATGCGCTGGGGATTCTGGGCGGTATTCCGCGTCGTGAATTCACCCATGCCAGCATTGAACAAAAGATTGCGACAACGGCGGGTGCCACCTGGCCGGTACATGCGGTGATCACCAACTCCACCTACGATGGCCTGCTCTACAACACTGACTGGATTAAGAAGACGCTGGATGTGCCGTCCATCCATTTTGATTCCGCCTGGGTGCCATACACCAACTTTCATCCAATTTATGCCGGGAAGAGCGGCATGAGCGGTGAACGGGTGCCGGGAAAAGTGATCTTCGAAACGCAATCGACGCACAAAATGCTGGCGGCGTTTTCGCAGGCCTCGCTTATCCATGTGAAGGGTGAATATGACGAAGACACCTTTAACGAAGCGTTTATGATGCACACATCCACCTCGCCGAGCTATCCGCTGGTGGCCTCCATTGAAACCGCCGCGGCAATGCTGCGGGGAAATCCGGGTAAACGGCTGATTAACCGCTCGGTGGAACGTGCACTGCATTTCCGTAAAGAGGTGCAGCGGCTGAAAGATGAAGCCGACGGCTGGTTCTTCGATATCTGGCAGCCGGAAGAGATCGATGAGGCGGACTGCTGGGCGGTCGCGCCGGGGGAAAGCTGGCACGGTTTCCGCGACGCTGACGAAGATCATATGTTCCTCGACCCGGTTAAGGTCACCATCCTGACGCCCGGTATGGATGAGTCAGGCACGATGAGCGAAGAGGGGATCCCGGCGGCGCTGGTAGCGAAGTTTCTCGATGAGCGCGGCGTGGTGGTCGAAAAGACCAGCCCTTACAACCTGTTGTTCCTGTTCAGTATCGGGATCGACAAAACCCGGGCGATGGGGTTGCTGCGTGGGTTAATGGAGTTCAAACGCGCCTACGATCTCAATTTGCGGGTGAAGAACATGCTGCCGGATCTCTATGCCGAAGATCCTGATTTCTACCGCAATATGCGCATCCAGGATCTGGCGCAGGGTATCCACAAATTGATTCGCCAGCACGACCTGCCGCACCTGATGCTGCGGGCATTTGACGTACTGCCGGAAATGAAACTCACGCCGCATCAGGCCTGGCAACAGCAAATTCGCGGTGACGTCGAAACCATCGAACTGGAAAGACTTACCGGGCGTATCTCCGCCAACATGATCTTGCCTTACCCGCCGGGGGTGCCGCTCCTGATGCCTGGAGAGATGATCACCGAGGCGAGCCGCTCCGTGCTGGATTTCCTGTTAATGCTCTGCGCAATAGGGCGACACTATCCCGGTTTTGAAACGGATATTCATGGCGCGAAAAGGGGGGACGATGGCGTCTATTGGGTACGTGTCTTAAAAAGACCGTAGCCTCTTGCGGGTTACCTGCCACAACGGTAACGTGCGCAGAGACATAAAGGAGGCACTATGCTGGGTTTACAACAGATACACCACATCGCCATCATCGCGACGGATTATGTAAAGAGCAAAGCGTTCTATTGCGACATTCTGGGTTTTACGCTGCAAAGCGAGGTTTATCGTGAAGAGCGCGATTCATGGAAAGGGGACCTGGCGTTGAATGGCCAGTACGTTATTGAGCTGTTTTCGTTTCCCTTTCCACCTGCTCGTTCCAGCGGGCCGGAAGCCTGCGGATTACGTCATCTGGCATTCAGCGTTGCGGATATCGATAACGCGGTCGCTCACCTGCAGGCACACAATATTGCCTGCGAAGCTATCCGTGTGGATCCTTACACCGGCAAGCGTTTTACCTTTTTTAAAGACCCTGACAACCTGCCGCTGGAACTCTATCAGCAGTAAGCCTTGCCAGTCGCGGGAATGCCCGGTAACGTGCCGGGCATGATCTCTGTTTCGGTTAATGCCATGACCCTGCCATTGCTTTCCCAACTGCCAGCCGACCAACGCCAGTTTCTGGTGGCGTTCAGTGGCGGGCTGGATTCGACGGTACTATTGCACCGTCTGGTGCAATGGCGTCAGCAGCAGCCGGATATTTCCCTGCGCGCGATTCATGTTCACCATGGGCTAAGCCCCAATGCGGATGCCTGGGCTGCCCACTGCCAGCAGATCTGCGATGGCTGGCAGGTGCCGCTTGTTATTCATCGGGTACAACTGGTGGATGAAGGTCACGGGATTGAAGCGCAGGCCAGAAAAGCGCGCTACACGGCGTTTACTCAGGCGTTATTACCGGGTGAATCGCTCCTTACCGCCCAGCACCTGGACGATCAGAGCGAAACCTTTTTACTGGCACTCAAGCGAGGGAGCGGCCCGGCTGGCCTTGCGGGAATGCCGGAAACGCTGCCATTCGCCGGAACGATGCTCCTCAGGCCGTTGTTGCACGAAACGCGTCAGTCCCTGCTTCACTGGGCGCAACAGCATGGGCTGTCGTGGATTGAGGATGAGAGTAACGCTGATGATACTTACGACCGCAACTTCCTGCGCCTGCGAGTTCTGCCTGTATTAAATGCCCGCTGGCCGCATTTTTCCGATGCGGTGGCGCGCAGTGCGGCGTTGTGCGGTGAGCAGGAGCAACTGCTGGATGAGCTGCTGGCGGATGAGCTTGCGGCGGCGACGCACCGTGACGGCGGGCTGTCGATTGCGGCGCTGGACGCGTTAAGCGCGGTGCGCCGTGCCGCTATTTTACGCCGCTGGCTTTCCGCGCAGCAGGCACCGATGCCCTCGCGAGAGATGCTTGTCCGGGTCTGGCAAGAGGTGGCATTAGCCAGAGAGGACGCCACGCCGTGTTTGCGTCTTGGTGACCATGAAATTCGTCGCTATCAGGGCTATTTGTGGTGGGTGAAGGCGTTGGCAAGCCAGCGAGAAAACGTTCTGCCGTGGCCCGCACCCTTTTCGCCACTGACGTTGCCGGATGCGCTTGGTGTCTTATCGCTTGCGCCAGGTGATGAACTGAGAGCGCCGGGCGCTGACGAAGCGGTAACGGTACGCTTTCAGGCAGCGGGAACATGGCATATTCAGGGCCGTAACGGTGGGCGTAAGCTTAAAAAACTCTGGCAGGAACTGGGCGTCGCGCCCTGGCATCGGGATACAACGCCGCTGCTGTTTTATGGTGAATCGTTGATAGCTGCGGCGGGTGTGTTTGTCACGCTGGAGGGAAAAGCCGAGGACGGGCAGTCAGGTGTGCGGCTGACGTGGCAGAAGTAACGGGCAGTCAGCGCTGCCCGAAAAGTGCTGTCAGGATTCGCTCACCACGACGGTGCCGATTTCCGGATGGCTAAAGCTGGCAATTTTGTCGAGACGCAGTTCGCGCGTTGCACCTGCAATTTCAACAACCAAATATTCCACATTTTTGCGCGACACTAAATCGCTGGCTTTTGCCTGCAACACTTCGCCATCTTTCAGCTCGATCGCCAGTAAGAGATGATGCTGACAGGCGAGTTCCAGATTGTCATAGTCATCGCAATTAATGGGTTGGTAGGTATCATTCATTGACATAATCGCTCACCAGTAAGTTCGCGGCAGCATACGCCGCCTTTTCCCTGACCGACTCTGAAATGGTATCGTCCGAAGCCACTTCATTCAAAACTTTCAATACGCACCCCAGCGCATCCGGGATATACCCTAAGTCTCCGCTGGCAATTTCCGCATACCGCTGGCGGATTAACTCACAATAATTTCCCACACGTCCTCCTGTCAGCACCCTAGCTTTACTGTGAGATACCATTAAGCCTACGAAGATTAACTCTGTTTAGCAAGGTGACTATACCACAGCCGACTAACCATTATCAGAGTGATGAATTAACCACAGAGTAAGAGATAACAGCGCGTTATACCTTTATTCGCTACAATAGCCGCTGTTTTGCAAAGGAGGCGGTATGGCGCTCAAAGCAACAATTTATAAAGCTACTGTGAATGTGGCGGATTTAGACCGAAATCAGTTTCTCGATGCCACGTTAACGCTTGCCCGTCATCCTTCCGAGACGCAGGAACGCATGATGCTGCGCCTGCTGGCATGGCTGAAGTTTGCGGATGAGCGATTGCAGTTTACGCGTGGGCTCAGTGCGGAAGATGAGCCAGAGGCCTGGCTACGTAACGATCATCTGGGTATCGACCTGTGGATTGAGCTGGGATTACCCGATGAGCGGCGTATCAAAAAAGCCTGTAGCCAGTCTCAGAAGGTTGCGCTGTTTACCTATAACGACAGGGCTGCGCAAATCTGGTGGCAGCAGAATCAGACAAAACTCGCTGGCTTTAAGAACCTGAGCATCTGGTATCTTGATGATGAGCAGCTTGCCAAACTGAGTGAATTTGCGACACGAACCATGATGCTGCAAGCGATGATTCAGGATGGAACTATCTGGCTCAGTGATGCTCAAAACAATCTGGAAATTCAGCTTACTACCTGGCAGCACAACGAATGATCGAGATATCCCGTCAGGTGAGTATTCCTGATGAAGAGCTGGAGATTACCGCGATTCGCGCGCAGGGTGCGGGCGGGCAGCATGTGAATAAGGCCTCAACGGCGATTCATCTGCGTTTCGATATTCGTGCGTCCAGTTTGCCTGAATTTTATAAAGAGAAGCTGCTGGCCGCGACGCACCATCTCTTAACGGCCGAGGGCATCGTGATCATCAAGGCGCAGGAGTACCGTAGCCAGGAGATGAATCGCGAAGCGGCAATCGCCCGGCTGGTGGCGTTAATCAAAGAACTGACGGTGGTGCAGAAAAGCCGTCGGGCAACCCGTCCAACGCGGGCATCGAAAGAGCGGCGTCTGGCGGGAAAAGCGCAGAAGTCTTCTGTAAAAGCGCTACGTGGGAAGGTTCGTCGCCCGCAGGAGTGACGTACGAGACGAGAACTGTTCATAAGGAAGAAAGAGTGAATAAAGCGATTTTATCTTTGGCTGCGGCAATGACACTCTTTCCGCTGATGGGGTGCAACAACCGGGGAGACGTTGACACGGTGTCGCCCGTACGGGCTGAAAAGCTTAAGCCTATGCAACAGAGCTGGCGCGGTATTTTGCCGTGCGCGGATTGCGAAGGTATCGAAACCTCATTGTTCCTTGAAAAAGATGGCACCTGGGTGATGAATCAGGGCTATCAGGGCGGCAAAGCGCCGTCGAATTTTGCCTCCTACGGGCGGTGGGCGCGCACTGCCGACAAGCTGGTGCTGACGGATGCCAGCGGCGAGAAACTTTACTTCCATGCGAAGGGCAGTTCGCTGGAGATGCTGGATCGTGAAGGGAACCCGATTCGCTCACAGCTGAATTATGTCCTGCAGCCTGTCGCGGCGCCATTACCGACAACACCGATGGCGATGCGTGGCATGTATTCACGCATCGCTGGCGTGGCGGAGTTCGCCGATTGTATTACCGGCAAGCGGGTTGCGGTGAGCAACGATGCTCCGCTTGAACAGCAATATAAAGCTGCATCGGGGCAGGCTTCACAGCCGATTTTGCTGGAGGTTGAGGGGCACTTCACGCTACAGCCGAAAGTGGGCAGCGGTGTGATGGAGAAGGCGCTGGTGGCGGATAAGAACGCGAAGTTTATTGCCGGAAAAGATTGTAATCACAAATAGACTGTAATCACGAGTAAAAAACCACCTGCATAGCAGGTGGCATTGATAACGCCCCATAGGGGCGTACTCAGTCCAGACTCTGAGAGTCT
>NZ_CBFFRL010000234.1:0-6219 GCF_965644215.1 Phytobacter sp. V69 | reverse complement strand
CGCCTGAAAGAATACCGGCGCATTGCAACACGTTACGACAAAACGGCGAGGAATTATCTTTCAATGGTCAAGCTGGGGTTGCATCCGATTGTTTTACAAGAGGTTATGCAATTAAGGGACACAGCCTAACGTTGTTGGAGATTGTGCTTGGGATCGACAATATTATCTTCCTCTCCCTGGTTGTGGCGAAGCTGCCCACCGCACAGCGTAACCACGCCCGCAGGCTGGGTCTGGCTGCCGCGATGGTCATGCGATTGCTGCTGCTGGCGTCAATCGCCTGGGTGACAAAACTGACCACGCCGCTTTTTACCGCATTTGATCATGCGGTTTCTGCGCGCGATCTGATTCTGTTTTGTGGCGGTGTGTTCCTTATCTGGAAAGCCAGTAAAGAGATTCATGAAACGATCGAAGGGGATGAAGAGGATCTGAAAACCAATGTTCACTCGTTCCTCGGCGCCATCGTTCAGATTATGCTGCTGGACATTATTTTCAGCCTCGATTCCGTCATCACCGCGGTTGGCCTGTCCGATCATCTGTTTATTATGATGGCGGCAGTGGTGATTTCGGTCGGCGTGATGATGTTTGCCGCACGCCCGATTGGCGAGTTTGTGAATCGCCATCCGTCGGTCAAAATGCTGGCGTTATCATTCCTGATTCTGGTGGGTTTCACCCTGATTCTGGAAAGCGTCTCGATTCATGTGCCGAAGGGTTATATCTACTTCGCAATGTTTTTCTCTATCGCGGTTGAGACCCTCAACTTAATGCGCGGCAAGAAAAACCCGCAGTAATACGACGCTTCCCCGCAGGGGGAAGCCGTTTTTCCCTTTGCTTTTCGCCCGCCCCCACACTTTAAGATTTTCCCCCTTTTTTGTCCCGATACGTCAGGTTATTACTAGAATGATGTGAGACACGAGCCAAATGAGGACAGAACGATGAAAAAATGGGCAGTGATTATCTCCGCAGTTGGATTGGCATTTGCGGTATCAGGTTGTAGCAGTGATTACGTCATGGCGACGAAAGACGGCAGGATGATCCTGACTGACGGTAAGCCGGAAATTGACGATGAAACCGGCCTGGTCAGCTACCGCGACCAGCAGGGCAATAAGATGCAGATCAACCGTGATGATGTTTCCCAGATTCTTGAGCGCTAAAAATCTGTAGAGAGGTCAGTTACCTGCTGGCCTTTTTTTGCCCCCCCTTTTTCCCTTTGTTCTGCCCTCTGCCATGTTTATATTCCTTTGTCAGGACATCTGACGCAGTAAAGACAGTAAAGGAAGCCGGCTATGCACTATCACCGTATCCCCCACAGTTCGCTTGAGATAAGCACCCTGGGGCTGGGCACAATGACGTTTGGTGAACAGAACAGCGAAGCCGACGCCCATGCGCAGCTTGATTACGCCATCAGCCAGGGCATTAACCTGATTGATGTCGCAGAGATGTATCCCGTCCCGCCGCGCCCAGAAACACAAGGGCTGACGGAGACCTACGTCGGCAACTGGCTGGCGAAGCGCGGCAATCGTGAGAAAGTGGTCCTCGCTTCGAAGGTCAGCGGCCCCTCGCGCAATAACGACAGTGGTATTCGCCCAAACCAGGCGCTGGACCGTAAAAACATCCGCCAGGCGCTGGAAGACAGCCTGAAACGCCTGCAAACCGATCACCTCGATCTCTATCAGGTGCACTGGCCGCAGCGCCCCACCAACTGCTTTGGCACTCTGGGCTATAAGTGGACGGAATCCGCCCCGTCGTCACCCTGCTGGAAACCCTGGAAGCGTTGACCGAGTTTCAGCGCGCGGGCAAGATTCGCTATATCGGCATCTCGAACGAAACGGCATTTGGCGTGATGCGCTATCTGCAACTGGCGGAAAAACACGAGCTGCCGCGTATCGTCACTATTCAGAACCCTTACAGCCTGCTCAACCGCAGCTACGAAGTGGGTCTGGCGGAAGTGACGCAGTACGAAGGCGTTGAGCTGCTGGCCTACTCCTGCCTGGCGTTCGGCACCTTAACTGGTAAGTACATGAACGGCGCGAAACCCGCAGGGGCGCGCAATACCCTGTTCAGTCGTTTTACCCGCTACAGCGGCGAGCAGGCGCAAAAAGCGATTGCCGCCTATGTGGATATCGCTAAACGCCACAATCTGGACCCGGCACAGATGGCATTGGCCTTTGTGCGTCGTCAGCCGTTCGTTGCCAGCACCCTGCTGGGTGCAACAACTCTGGAACAGCTGAAAACGAATGTGGAGAGTCTGCATCTGACCCTCAGCGAAGAGGTGCTGGCAGAAATTGAAGCGGTGCATCAGGTTTATACCTACCCGGCACCGTAATTTGAATCAGGCCGGGCTATCCCGGCCTGTATTTTAGCGGCGGCGTTGCCAGACCCACAGTGCCGCAATAGCGACAGCAAACAACACGCCAAAGCCGACACCTACGCCCACCACCGGTACACCCACTTTGACCGCCAGGGAGTAAAGCCCCAGCATCAACAGCATGGCGGTGTTTTCGCCAAGATTCTGTACCGCAACGGCGTTACCAGCGCCGACAGAACGCTTGCCGCGCTCCTGTAGCAGCGCATTAAGCGGTACCACGAAAAAGCCGCCCAGCATGCCGATCAGCAGCAAAATGCCGTACGCCGGAAGCACAGCATGTTGTAACGAAAAGAAGGTCACCGCCACGCCAATTAAAATCCCGGCAGGCATACAGCGCGCCACTGTCTCCAGCTTAACCAGTTTGGCAGCCAGCCCGGCACCGACCACAATCCCCACCGCCACCATGGCATTGAGATAGGTCGGCGTCGCGTTATCCGTAATGCCCAGCGCAACCGGCACCCACAGTACCAGCAGGAAACGCAGCGTCACGCCCGCGCCCCAGAACAGGCTGGTGCCGACCAGTGAAAAGCGCGTCTCGCCGTTGCGCCACAACAAGGAGCAGGCAGAGAAGAAGCTGCGGGTCATCGGGGTAAAACGCCAGGACTGCCCCGGACGCGCCGCCGCCAGCCGGGGGATCATCAGGTTTGCCAACACCGCCCCGGCATAGACCACCGCGCAGATGCCAAGCGAGGCCAGCACGTGCCAGTCCGCCAGAATACCGCCCGCCATTGAGCCCAGCAGAATCGCGGCAATGGTCGAAGATTCCATCAGCCCGTTCGCTTTGACCAGCTTGTCGCCGGTTGTCAGCTCACCAAGAATGCCGTACTTCGCCGGCGAATAAGCCGCCGCGCCAACGCCCACCAGCGTATAGCCGATGAACGGGTTGATGCCGACGCAAATACTGGCCGCCCCTAACAGCTTGAGACCGTTAGCGACCATCATCACGCGCCCTTTGGGGAAGCTGTCGGCAATCTGGCCGACAAAGGGTGCGAAGATAATGTAAGCGCCCACAAACACCATCTGCAGGATCGGTTGACTCCAGTCGGGGTAGAACTCCGCTTTCAACAGCGCCAGAGTGGCAAACAGCAGCGCGTTATCACCAAAGGCCGACAGGAACTGGGCGACAATGACTGCCTTCATGCCCTTCGACCACAGTGAAGTGTTAGTGGGTACTGACTCATGCATTTTGGGTTTCCGCCTCTTCAACCATGCTTTTTAACGTCACAAAGTCAGGCTTCCCGCTGCCCAGTAACGGCAGCTGTTTAAGGAAGCGAATATCACGCGGCACCGCCAGTTCCGGCACGCCTTGCGCGCGCGCCTGCTGCTGGAGTTTATCGCGCGTCAGTTGTTCATCGGTAGTGAACAGAACCAGCGCCTCGCCTTTGTTGACGTCGGATTTGATCGCCGTGGCGTGCATCTTCTCAGGCGAGACCGCCAGCGCCAGTTGCTCAACCATCTCCAGCGAAATCATCTCGCCCGCAATTTTGGCGAAGCGTTTAGCACGGCCCTGAATCTGTACGAAACCTTGCTCATCAAAGCGCACGATATCGCCCGTGTCATACCAGCCGTTTTCCAGCTCACCCTGGGCATTTTCTGCCGCAGGCGCTTCCAGCACGCCGGGTTTCTCCACGCGCAGATAGCCGTTCATGATGTTTGGCCCTTTCAACTGCAGGCGGCCGCCATCATCGATGCCCGGCACTTCAAGCAGGCGCGCGTCCATACCGGGCAGAATACGCCCGACCGTACCGGACTTCGCCGCCATCGGTACGTTGATCGACACCACCGGCGCGCACTCCGTGACGCCGTAGCCTTCCAGAATGCGCAGACCAAATTTGTCCTGCCACAGCTGACGAGTGTTGTCCTGCAGTTTCTCGGCTCCCGCCACCACGTAGCGCAGACGGAAAAAGTCATACGGATTAGCGAAGCGGGCGTAGTTGCCAAGGAACGTCGATGTACCAAACAGCACAGTACAGTTCCGGTCGTACACCAGCTCCGGCACGATGCGATAGTGCAACGGGCTTGGGTAGAGAAACACCTCCGCCCCGGTCAACAGCGGCGTAAACAGGCCCACCGTCAGACCAAAAGAGTGGAACAGCGGCAGCGCCGACATAAAGCGATCGTTGGCGGTGAAATCGGCGATGGTGCGGATTTGCTCCACGTTCGCCAGAATACTTTTATGGCTGTGCACCACCCCTTTCGGGTTGCCCTCAGAACCGGAGGTAAAGAGGATAATCGCCGCATCTTCGGGTTTCTGCGCCACCTGCGCCAGACGAGGCATCAGCACGCGGCTAAAGATCCACAGCTTATCTTCCAGCGTGACGCTGCCTTTTAAATCTTCCAGATATACCCAGCGTACCTGGGTTAACTGTTCCGGCAGATGCCAGAGCTTCCCTTTGTCCATAAAGGTTCGCGAGGTAAACACCGTTTTGATTTCCGCGGCAGTAATGGCGCTGGTCAGCCCTTTCACCCCGGCGGTGTAGTTCATCATTGCCGGAATACGTCCACGGGCGATGGCGCCAAAAATCACCGCGGCGCTGATACCGGCGTTCGGCAACATCAGGCCGATTTTCTCGCCCTGTGCGGTGTATTTATCAAGAATACGGGCGACAAACAGCGTCTTGGTCAAAAGCTTACGGTAAGTGTCAGGCGTGAAATTAATATCTTCCACACACTTTTTACCCGCGCCGTAACGGTACTGCGCCGCCAGGAAGGCATCGAACAGGGTTTCACGCGGGCGCACCGCCATGCGGGCTTCCATCATGATCTGATGCAGCATTTCCCCGGCGATTTTGCGACGGTCACGGGCACGCGGAGCTTCCGGCATCGGCAACTGGGTTGGCGGCAGCACATGCAGATTGATGCGCGGGAAAAAGCGCTGTTTGACCAGCCCTTTCAGGCGGCTGAAAAAGGTCAGTTCTGCCCCTTCAATACGAAGCGGTACAACCGTTGCCGCCGATTTCGCCGCTACAAAACCCGCGCCGTCGTAGATTTTCATCAGCGAGCCGGACACCGAAATACGCCCTTCCGGGAAAATCACCACCGGACGCCCTTCGCCAATCAGGCGGACAAGGTGTTTGATGGACATAGGCTTGGTGGGGTCCAGCGGCACAAAATCGATAATCGGCTTAAGCCAGCGCATGTACCACTGTTGGCTGATGGAAGTGTAAACCGCAAACACCGGGCGGACAGGAAGAAAGAGCGCCAGCAAAATCCCGTCAATAAAAGAGACATGGTTAGGGACAATCAGCACACGCTCGCCGTACAGTGCCTGCGTATTGCCCGTAAGCTGCACACGGAACAGGACGCGAAAGAGGCCGCGAAAAAAGCCAAATAGCATTTCAACTCCTTTTGTCAGTCAATTCGACAGGTTAAGCGTAGAGTGTGGCAGATTACACGAGAAGTGCGGGGCGGCGAAATGCGGGCGAAAAAAAACCTGCGCATCCGCGCAGGTTGGTGCAAGAGATTAAGTACGAAATGCGTACCGAAATAATCACCAATCAATACCTCTGGGATCTTGATTGTGGCTGGCAGCACGTAAGATCGCCAGTGGGAAAAAGCAAGGGAATGAGCCTAAGTGCAACGAGGTGTGTCTAATCGTCCGGCTTGTTACACATTGACTTACAGGCAAAAAAAACCTGCACATCTGCGCAGGTTGGTGTAATTCAAGTGTTCAACCCTCAGGTTGACTTCACCTATCAATACCTCTGGGATGAATACTGTAGCAATCCGGCTAAATGCTTCTCCAGCAGACAATCGAAACAGCATTTCGCAAAGTGTAACTAGATAGTGTCGTCACGAGGATAAAAATCATTGATAATAGGGCCTTCTAATCAGAAGGCCCTATTATCATGACT
>NZ_CBFFRL010000233.1:0-6322 GCF_965644215.1 Phytobacter sp. V69 | reverse complement strand
AGTCATGATAATAGGGCCTTCTGATTAGAAGGCCCTATTATCAATGATTTTTATCCTCGTGACGACACTATCTAGCAGATATTCTGCAAAAATAAGCGAGAAAAATTTTTTACCAGCCTCCTGGAGGCTGCCGCTTCGTTTTTGGCGACTGGCGAGACGCATGGGCTGGAAGCAGTTATCCACTATTCCTGTGGATAACCTTGTGCATTAGAGTTAGAAAAAGTGCGACAAGCGAGTAAATACGCGGCCTGCGCCTGAATTGGTGTGAAACGCGTCTTTTTAAAGATATCTATATTTTACAAATAGTTAAATAAAAGCAATCCTTGTAAGAAATCTGTCACCCGTTGCCACAAAACTTTCATTACTGAACTTGACAAGTGTTAAAAAAGGAAATGTTCTGGGGATAACCCATTTTTGCTGGTGTTTTATACTGTCCGGATTGATTTTCGGGGTGCGCACAGGATGTCGGAGCTGTGGGTAGAACAGATTCCTGATTATGCTACTGTTTTTTCATCCAGTATTATTTATTGGCAAATCCCGCCGTGGTGAGTAAAATTACTTTCCTCCCCGCTCATTCCTTCATCAGGTAGCCGTTCATGAGTAAACCGTTCACACTGCGTTCCGCTTTTCGTCCCTCCGGCGATCAGCCAGAAGCCATTCGTCGCCTGGAAGAAGGGCTCGAAGACGGCCTGGCCCATCAGACATTGCTGGGGGTGACCGGGTCAGGGAAAACGTTCACCGTGGCGAACGTGATTGCCGATTTGCAGCGCCCGACGATGGTGCTGGCACCCAACAAGACACTTGCGGCGCAGCTGTATGGTGAAATGAAAGAGTTCTTCCCCGATAACGCGGTGGAATATTTCGTCTCGTACTACGACTACTACCAGCCGGAAGCCTATGTGCCGAGTTCCGACACCTTTATTGAAAAGGACGCCTCGGTAAACGAACACATCGAGCAGATGCGTCTGTCGGCAACCAAGGCGCTGCTTGAGCGTCGTGATGTCATTGTGGTGGCTTCGGTTTCCGCGATTTACGGTCTGGGCGATCCGGACCTGTACCTCAAGATGATGCTGCACCTGACGAAAGGGATGATCATCGATCAGCGCTCCATATTGCGCCGTCTGGCTGAACTGCAGTACACCCGTAATGACCAGGCGTTTCAGCGCGGGACCTTCCGCGTGCGCGGCGAAGTGATCGATATCTTCCCGGCGGAATCGGACGATATTGCCCTGCGCGTTGAGCTGTTTGATGAAGAGGTCGAACGCCTGTCGCTGTTTGACCCGCTGACCGGGCACGTTGAATCGACCATCCAGCGCTTTACCGTCTATCCCAAAACGCACTACGTGACGCCGCGCGAGCGCATCATTCAGGCGATGGAAGAGATCAAAGTCGAGCTGGCCGACCGCCGCAAAGTGCTGCTGGAGAATAACAAGCTGCTGGAAGAGCAGCGCCTGAGCCAGCGCACCCAGTTCGATCTGGAGATGATGAACGAGCTGGGCTACTGCTCCGGTATCGAAAACTATTCCCGCTACCTTTCCGGACGTGGGCCGGGCGAGCCGCCGCCCACGTTGTTTGATTACCTTCCGGCGGATGGCCTGCTGGTGATTGATGAATCCCACGTCACCATTCCGCAAATCGGCGGGATGTTCCGCGGCGACCGCGCGCGTAAAGAGACGCTGGTGGAGTACGGCTTCCGTCTGCCATCCGCGCTGGATAACCGTCCGCTGAAATTTGAAGAGTTCGAAGGGCTGGCGCCGCAAACGATTTATGTGTCGGCGACGCCGGGTAATTACGAGCTGGAGAAATCCGGCGGTGAGGTGATTGACCAGGTGGTTCGCCCGACCGGGCTGCTTGATCCCATTATAGAAGTGCGCCCGGTGGCCACCCAGGTGGACGATCTGCTCTCTGAAATCCGCAAACGCGCCGCCATTAACGAGCGCGTTCTGGTCACCACGCTGACCAAACGCATGGCGGAGGATTTGACCGAATACCTGGAAGAACACGGCGAGCGGGTGCGTTACCTGCACTCAGATATCGATACGGTTGAACGTATGGAGATCATCCGCGATTTACGCCTTGGCGAGTTCGATGTGCTGGTGGGCATCAACTTGCTGCGTGAGGGGCTGGATATGCCAGAAGTCTCGCTGGTGGCGATTCTGGACGCGGATAAAGAAGGGTTCCTGCGTTCTGAGCGCTCGCTGATTCAGACCATTGGTCGCGCGGCGCGTAATATCAACGGCAAGGCGATTCTTTACGGCGACAAAATAACCCCGTCGATGGCGAAAGCGATGGGTGAAACCGAGCGTCGCCGTGAGAAACAGCAGCAGTACAATGAAGAACACGGTATTACCCCGCAGGGCCTGAATAAGAAAGTGGTGGATATTCTGAGCCTCGGCGAGAGCCTGGCGAAGACCCGTGGCAAAGGTCGAGGCAAGTCGCGGACTCCGGCCCAGGTGGAAGCCGCAGAGCTGGCGTTGACCCCGAAAGCGCTAGAGCAAAAAATCCACGAGCTGGAAGGGCAAATGATGCAGCACGCGCAGAATCTCGAGTTCGAAGAGGCGGCAAAATGTCGCGATCAACTGCATCAACTACGGGAGTTGTTTATTGCGGCCTCATGATATGAATTAGGTCACGAAAATCATCTGTGGGTCTTAATGTTCGCTTAATGAAAGACGATTACTCTCCTGTGAACAATCAGGAGAGTGTCCATGCAAAAAGAAAATCTGGCTCAGTATCTGACCGTTGCCCTGTCCCTGGCGATCGTTATTGGTTTTGCCCATCTCTGGGTACTGACCTACTAAGGCTTTATTAACGCGCGATCGGGTTGAGTTTTACCCATGCGCGAACCCCCGGGCCGGGCTGGCGGTTATGTAAAAAGAATTGCGCGTCGTGCAGTTGGGCGATTCGTGAAACGATACTCAATCCAAGCCCTGAGCCACCGTAGCGACTGTCCATTCGCACAAACGCTTTACTCAACTCTCCGCTGCGAGATTCATCCACCCCTGGACCTTCATCTTCCACCGACAATACGGGCGTCTGTCCGCCGACCAGGGTGACGGTAATGGTGGTGCCTGCCGGGCTGTAGCGATGGGCGTTCTCCACCAGATTGCGCAGCAATACCTGCAACAACGTGGCATCACCTGCGACCGCGATATCGTCTGCAATCTCCGGTAACTGCAAATGCCGCTGTCGGGTTTGCAGCATTCTTTCCAGCTCGCTGTGGACAGGGGTTATCACATCTTCCATCAGCATCACCTGCTTATAGCTGCCTGCGGAAAAAGATTGCCCAACGCGAGCGAGTTGTAACAGCTGGGCAATGTTTTCGGTCATCTGATCCAGGCGCTGGAGCAGCGGGGCGACATCCAGAGCATGGCTTTTTGCCATCAGCTCCAGGTGCAGGCGTAGCCCCGCCAGCGGCGTTCGCAGTTCATGGGCAACATCGGCGGTAAACAGGCGTTCACGATCCAGGGTTATCGTCAGGCGCGACACCAGTTGATTAATGGCGTCCGCAACGGCTTGTACCTCGCTGACAGAGTTCTCGAGCTCAATGGGCTCAAGGTTGCCCGGCGTGCGCGCTTCCAGCTCTCGTTGGAGTTCGGAAAGCGGGCGGGTAATGGTTTTCAGCGCTTTAAAACACAGCAGCAGGGCAAGGCCAATAATCAGCAGGCTGGGTACCAGCAGGCTGGCGACCGCCTCGTGAACCTCATGCTGGATCTGCTTGTGGTTATTATGGCTGTGAATGGCGCTTTCAACGAGCAGCTCGATTTGCTCTTTGCTCTCATGCCATAGCCATAGCACGCTGACCAGCTGGCAAACCACCAGAATGACCCCGACGGTCAGCAGCAGACGGCTTCGCATCGACCAACCTTTGACCTGTAATATCGCCATGCTTATTCCTGTTTATCGGCGTTGATCAACATGTACCCGTAGCCGCGCACGGTACGGATACGCGATTTGCCGATTTTGTCACGCAGGTTATGGATATGCACTTCCAGCGTATTGGTGGCCGGTTCGTTATCCCAGTTGTAAATGTCGTTATAGAGGATCTTGCGGTGCACCGGCGTGCCGACTTTCATCAACAGGCGCGACAGCAACGCGTACTCTTTAGGCGTCAGCTCCAGCATTTCTTCACTGAGCCACACCTGGCGACGGGTTAAATTCAGCCGCAGGTTTCCATTACTTAATTCGTTATCCGCCTGATTGTTATGACGACGCAGCAGGGCGCGAATCCGCGCGTTAAGCTCCTCCAGCGCGAAGGGCTTAATCAGATAATCATCGGCACCGGTATCCAGCCCGGTAATACGATCGGAGAGCGTGTCCCTGGCGGTAAGAATTAATACCGGCAGGGTGAATTTCTCGCGGCGCACGCGCTCCAGGAAGTGGAGACCATCTTCATCCGGCAGGCCGAGGTCGAGCACCATCAGGCTGTAGTGCCCGGTTGCCAGACTCAGGCCGGCTTCATGTGCGGTGGATACGCCATCGCAGGCGTATCCTTCACTTTGCATGGACAGTATCAGGCCCTGTAATAACAACGCATCATCTTCTACGACCAGAATTTTCATTTCTGCTCTCCACGACAGGCGGTCAAAATATCATCTTGCGCACGGTATTCCTTCGTATTGACCCCTGTAATACCCAGCATGGTCAAGAAGAGATTATCCTGCGAAAAGTTCTTCTGCTGTGCCTCTTTTTGCAGGCACTGGTTTTCTACGCCGTAACGCTTTTGATAATCCTCAGACAGCCAAACTAACATCGGAATATGTTTTGCGTTTCCGGGGCTATGGAATAAGGCAAACCGTGTAAATACACACCATCTTCCCCCAGCGATTCACCGTGATCGGAAAGGTAAATCAGGCTGGTGGTAAATTTATCCTGCTTTGATTGCAGCAATTTAATGGCTTTGTCGACAATATAATCAATATACAAAATGGTGTTGTCGTAGGTATTCACCAGTTGCTCCCGCGTACAGGTCTGAATCTGACTGGTATTGCAGGTCGGGGTGAATTTACGAAACGCCGCCGGATAACGGTTGTAATACGTTGGTCCGTGGCTACCAATGGTGTGCAATACAATGACGCCGTCTTGTTGCAGATTATTGATATAGTCCTCGAGCTGATGAAATAACGCTCATCCTGGCATTCACCGTCAATACACAGTCCCGGCAAATTCAGTGAGGTCACGTCCTGATGGGGAACGCGATCGCAGGCGCCTTTACAGCCACCGTCGTTTTCATTCCACAGCACCTGAATACCGGCGCGCTGAATAATATCCAGCAGCCCTTCCTGATGATGGGCCAGCTCTTCGTCGTAATTCTGTCGCGGCATATTAGAGAACATGCAGGGCACGGAAATGGCCGTTGCCGTCCCGCAGGACGTGGTGTTCGGGAAATAGACCACGTTATCTTCTTTTAAGCGCGGGTTCGTCTCATGCTGATAGCCGCCCAGTGAAAAGTTGGCGGCACGCGAGGTTTCACCGACGATGAGGATAGTCAGATTTTTACGTGGGCCATTCTGCATTTGCGCTCGTTGCTGCGCGTCTTCACCGATACGAACCAGCGGCAAATTGTCCATACGATGGTGACTATACCAGGACCAGCCTGCCGTAATGCTGTTTGACGGGCTCAGCGATTTCACCAGTTCTTTATTATTGCGAAACAGCGAGGCGTAATCTTTATAGAATAACAGCGCGACGATAACGATCAGCAGCGCGGAAATCGCAATGCTCGCAACGCGGCCCATAATACTGCGCCAGGCAGAAAGCGGCGCTTTGATTTTAATCCACCAGGCGACCAGCACCATTAATACGCCCGAGGTCAACAGTACCACGATCATGCGCGGTGACAGCAGAGCGAAACTCTCTGCCGGGGTGGTATCCAGAATATTGGTCACCATTGAGCGGTCGATAATGATGCCAAAATTCATGATGAAATATTGCGCCACCGCGCAGACCAGCACAAACAGGCTGATGGTCAGTCGGTCAAGGCGTAAAAACGAGGCCAGCGTCAGTACGATATTAATGACGCTGAATGCCACGACGGGCATGGAGGCAAAGACCAGCGCGTTATGCAGTGAGTCTACCGGCAATAAGCTAAATGCCTGGCGATAGAACGCGATGTTTAATACCAGCGCGATATAGAGCGCAAAGAAAATCAAAAAACTCAGTCGGCTTAAGGTCGGCCGTGGAAGACGAAAAATAGGCATGACAACGATCCTGACAAAGACAGGATTATTATTCTGGACAAGGATCTTTAGATAGTGTCGTCACGAGGATAAAAATCATTGATAATAGGGCCTTCTAATCAGAAGGCCCTATTATCATGACT
>NZ_CBFFRL010000232.1:0-6481 GCF_965644215.1 Phytobacter sp. V69 | reverse complement strand
GATTCAGGCAACCGTCTGTGGTGTTTGCAGAGCTAAGATTGGCGGCTTAGCGTTGCACTTCGGAGTTGAATCCGCCGGCCTTCGTCGGCATTTTACTGTTCGTCATTTCCGAAACGCTCAAGGTGGGGTCGTTGCTATGGCTAAGAAAACAGGGATTGTTAACGTAATGTTGTATCCACCGGTCTCTTTATGGCGCGTAAGCCCTTATACTGAGGTTAAATAATCCCCGCTTTGCCCCGTCCGGGTGGAGCGGTTTTCTCCGGGACACGCGAGGAGAAAGCCGGGACGAGGGGAAAACGAAAGGAATCTACAGCGATAAGGAGAACCTGAATCCGTGTTAATTTTGCTTCATTTGCTCTCTTCCGTTGCCCTGCTGGTGTGGGGTACGCACATCGTACGAACCGGTGTGATGCGCGTCTTCGGCGCGCGCCTGCGCACGGTACTCAGTCGCAGTATCGAAAAGAAATCGCTCGCCTTTAGCGCAGGGATTGGCGTCACCGCGCTGGTGCAAAGCAGCAATGCCACCACCATGCTGGTGACGTCGTTTGTCGCGCAGGATTTGGTGGCGCTCGCGCCTGCGCTGGTGATCGTGCTGGGGGCCGACGTGGGGACCGCGCTGATGGCGCGTGTGCTGACCTTCGATCTCTCGTGGTTGTCACCGTTGCTGATATTCATCGGTGTGATTTTCTTCCTTGGGCGCAAGCAAACACGCGAAGGCCAACTGGGGCGCGTGAGCATCGGTCTTGGCCTGATTCTGCTGGCGCTTGAGCTGATTGTTCAGGCGGTGACCCCCATTACTCAGGCCGATGGTGTGCAGGTCATTTTTGCCTCGCTGACGGGCGATATCATGCTGGATGCGCTGATTGGCGCGGTGTTTGCCATCATCAGCTACTCAAGTCTGGCGGCGGTGCTGCTGACCGCCACGCTGACCACGGCGGGGATCATCTCCTTCCCGGTGGCGCTCTGTCTGGTGATTGGCGCCAACCTTGGCTCTGGCCTGCTGGCGATGCTCAACAACAGCGCTGCCAACGCCGCAGCACGTCGCGTGGCGCTGGGGAGTTTGCTGTTTAAGCTGGTGGGCAGCCTGCTGATCCTGCCGTTCGTGCACCCGCTGGCCAACGTGATGGGCAAACTACCGCTGCCCGAAGCGGAGCTTGTCATCTACTTCCACGTCTTCTACAACCTGATTCGCTGCCTGGCGATGGTTCCCTTTGTGGGGGTGATGGCGACCTTATGTGAGCGGCTGATTCGCGATGAACCGGAGCTGGATGCGCGCCTGAAACCCAAGCACCTCGACAGTTCGGCGCTGGACACACCAACCCTTGCGCTGGCGAATGCGGCCCGTGAAACATTGCGTATTGGTGATGCGATGGAGCTGATGCTGGAAGGGCTGCATAAGGTGATGCACGGCGAGCCGCGCAAGGAAAAAGACCTGCGCAAGCTCGCGGACGATGTCAACGTGCTCTACACCGCCATCAAACTCTATCTGGCGCGGATGCCGAAAGAAGAGCTGGCGGAAGAGGAGTCAAAACGCTGGGCCGAGATCATCGAAATGTCTCTCAACCTTGAGCAGGCATCCGACATTGTGGAACGCATGGGCAGCGAAATCGCCGATAAATCGCTGGCGGCCCGCCGTGCGTTTTCCGAAGAAGGCTTGAAAGAGCTCGATGCGCTGTACGAATTGCTGCTCAACAATCTGAAACTGGCGATGTCGGTCTTTTTCTCTGCAGATGTGACCAGCGCGCGTCGCCTGCGTCGCAGTAAGCATCGTTTCCGTATTCTCAACCGGCGCTACGCCCATGCCCACGTTGACAGGCTGCATCAGCAGAACGTGCAAAGTATTGAAACCAGTTCGCTGCACCTGGGGCTGTTGGGCGACATGAAACGTCTTAACTCCCTGTTCTGTTCGGTGGCCTACAGTGTGCTGGAGCAGCCGGATGAAGACGATGAAAGGGATGAGTATTAAAGTGGAAAACGCCTCGCACAATAGATGTGTGGAGCGTGACTCTGTCCTGGAAAATACTTTACGTTAGGCACTCGATAACCACGGATGGCGAAATAGAAAATGCGCGTTCACTACGCTAGTCTTCGACAATTCATGCACATTACTATGGGGATTCTCATGCGCAGTGCATCGAATGTAAAAAAATCGGTGAATGTTTCGCTGTCGCCCGACATTCTTAGCCAGGCGCGCGAGCTCAACCTCAATCTGTCAGCGGTGTTAACTGAGGCGCTGATTGAAAAATTTCGTGAAAATAAACGTGATGAATGGCTGCGTGAGAATCAGAAATCCATTGATGCCATTAATCAGTGGGTAGATGAAAATGGTTCATTTAGCGATTTTCAACGGTCATTCTGATGGAGCAGTCTCACGCTTTTGAAAACAGGGGCAGCGGGAAAAACGTTTATCCTTTTTTGATTAACCTCCAGCATCCCGTTGCGAATGTGCTTAAGCACGCTCTTGTTGCACCAGCAGTTGAACTTACTCACCTTGTCGGTATGTCGCCGCCAGCGAAGATATGCCCCGTTGTGGAAATCAATGACAAACCTTATGTCGTCATGATGCATATGATGGCTGGCATATCGGTCAAAGACCTGGGTGAACGTGTTGCGGATTTGACGAGTGCGAGGATGGTATTGCGTGATGCCATTGATTTTCTGGTCAATGGATATTGAGCACCCTCCCTGGTGCTCTTTGAATTCCATCAACCCGCTCTGGCAAAGGCCGATGCTTCGGCGATAAGCGCCGCATCCGGGCGCACGCCGGTGTACATCGCGAACTGTTCGACGGCCTGCAGCGCAATCACTTCTGCGCCGCTGATGGTCTTTTTGCCACGCTGCTGCGCCAGACGAATCACCGGGGTTTCTGGCGGCAGGGCGACCACGTCAAAGACCACGCTGGCGTGGTTCACCATCGCTTCGCTAAATGACAGGGCCTCGCTCTCTTTGCCGCCTGCCATGCCGACCGGCGTGACATTCACCAGGATATCGGTACGGATCCCCTCCGGGTGTGGCTGCCACTGAAAGCCGTACTGGCGGGCCAGCGCCGTGCCGCTCTCGTGGTTACGGGCGGCAATGATCACATCACGGAACCCGGCGTCGCGAAAGGCCGCGATCACCGCTTTGCCCATCCCGCCGCTGCCGCGAATCATCACCCGTGCCTGGGTATCAAGCTGGTGGCTGGCAATCAGGCTTTTTACCGCGATGTAGTCAGTGTTATAGCCCGTTAAGCGCCCTTCGTCATTGACGATGGTATTCACTGAATCAATCACTTTCGCCGAGGGATCGATCGCATCCAGAAACGGCATGCAGCTCTCTTTAAAAGGCATCGAGACCGCACAGCCGCGAATCCCCAGCGCGCGCACGCCTTTCACCGCCGCCTCAATATCCTGGGTGGTGAACGCTTTATAGATAAAATTAAGCCCTAATTTTTCATACAGATAGTTGTGAAAACGGGTGCCGAAGTTGCCGGGGCGACCGGCAAGTGACATACACAGTAGCGTGTCGCGATTAATCATGAGCGATCTCCTGAGCATGAGTCAGCAGGTACTGCTCGGCCTCCCCGGACCAGATGCCTTTATGGCGCTCAAGGATGGCGGTAAGCTCAGGATCGTCCATTTTGCTCAGTGCGGTGAGCGGCAGGTATTTCCCGGTATAGACCAGCTTTTTCCCCCCGCCAACGGCAGGCAGTTCGAGCGTGGTTTCACCTGCGGCATTCAGTCCAAGAATATGTGTGACCACTTTGGCAGCCTGCACTTTCTTCTCTTCGATCAGTTTTACCGCCGCACGCATGTCGTCGGTGTTACCGCCGGAGGTGCCCACATAATGGGTAAAGGCGTAGTGCACATCGTAGAAATTCACCGGCGCGCTGAACTGTTTGTCCTGCGGACCGGCAAAGAAGTTCATGCAGCCATCCGGGGCAAGCAGTGACGAGGCGAGAGTGACCAGCTGTTCGTTCGGCACGAAGACAAAAATATCGTCGAAGCCGTGGCCGCCGCTCAGGGCCATCAGCGTGTCGAAAGCTGCATCCTGTGCGTGCAGGTAGTGAATCAGCGTTTGCGGCTCAGACGGATAGTGTTTGCGGGCATAGCTAAGCTTGTCGTTATTGGTATCGGTGACAACCAGCAGCGATGGGTTCACCGGGCCGTGCAGCGCAAAGTCGATAGCCAGCAGCCCCATCGGCCCGGTGCCGCCGAGGATCAGCGTGCGCCCCTGCGGGCGGATACCCATTTTGTGGTTGTAAGTTCCTTCCTGCAGATGGTAGTTGGCGTTGAACGCGCCGATCACGCAGGAGAGCGGCTCCACCAGGGAACCTTCGAAGTAGGTTTCACCCTCATAAGCCAGCAAACAATCCTGCACCATCACGTCGTTGGGGATCACCACGTGCGTCGCTTCGCCGCCGACCCACGGGAAAGAATAGCCGGGGCAATCCGGGCGATCCGGCAGTTGCAGGTTCGCCTGAATCACATAGCGCTGGCCGGGCTGGAACTTGTGCTGCCACTTTTTCCCCACGGCCAGAATGTCGCCGCAAAATTCATGGCCGATGATGATCGGGTTTGTCGCCACATTGTCCGGCACTTTTTTGTGGTTCTCACCCTGATTGGCCTCTTTCCAGGAAGAGAGACACAGGCTGTCGGTGACAACCGTTGCCAGGATTTCATCGTCCTGCATCTCTGGAAGTTCAAAGGTTTCCAGGCGCAAATCGCGTTTGCCGTACAATCTCAGAGCTGTAGTTTGCATAGTTACCACCTCAGTTTGACAGTGTTCCCCGGCATTCGCGCCGGGGCGAAAAATCAGGACAGGAAGCCCAGCGCGTTACCGACAATCCCCAGCCCAAACAGGGCGAAGATCAGCCATACCGGGTTAATTTTCTTGTTGAGCAGGCGGACCATCAGCAGCGTCAGCCCCAGCGCCAGCAGGCCTGGACACAGCTGATCGAGAATGTTCTGCACCGTCATGGTGACGGTGGTACCGTCGGCGCCAGGGGTTTGCGAGACCACCAGTGGCACGTGGATGCTCGTCCACTTGGTGACCAGCACCCCCATCACAAAGAGGCTGAGAATCGATGCTCCTTCGGTCAGTTTTTGCAGCAGGTTGCCGCCCATATCGCTGACGATGTTGACCCCTTTACGGAAGCCAAGCTGCAGGCCGTACCATTTCATGACCAGGCGTACTGCATTGAAAATAAAAAAGAACAATAGAGGGCCAAGCAGATTACCTGACAGCGCTAATGACGCCCCCAGCGCGGCGGTAATCGGGCGCAATGCAGCGGGTCACCGACGCCTGCCAGCGGCCCCATCAGCCCGACTTTGATGCCGTTGATGGCGCCATCGTCAATTTCCGCGCCATTAGCTCGTGCCTCTTCCATCGCCGCCGTCACGCCCAGCACCGGGCCGCACACGGCGGGAGTGGTATTGAAGAACACCAGATGGCGTTTCAGCGCGGCGACCTGATCCTCTTTCAGCGGATAGAGACGCTTGATGGCGGGGATCATGTCGTAACAAAACCCCAGGCCATGAATACGTTCGAAGTTGAATGACGCCTGCTGCAGGTTCGAGCGGACAAACATGCTGAACAAGTCGGAACGGGTAAGTTTTTCGCTTCCATGATGGGCTCCGTTAGTCGTCAAGCTGGTCAAGGGCAGTTGCAGGAGAGGTCGCGGCAGATTGAGGTTCCGCCTTGCGCCACTGTGGATTGAGCTGGATGTAAATCAGCGCGATGATCACGCCGACGCCACCAAAGGCCAGCAGGCTAAAGTCGAGGTAGCCACCGGCGAGGAAGCCGAGGAAGAAGAAGGGCATCAGGTATTTCACGCCCATCATGCGCAGCACCATCGCGTAACCCACTACCACGATAAAGCCCCCGGCAATCTGCAGGCCGCGAGTGACAAATTCTGGAATGGCGCTCAGCATGTTGCTGACCATGTCGGCGCTGACAAACAGCGATACGACCAGCGCCGGAACGGCAACGCGCAGTGCCTGAACGCCCAGAGCCGAGACGTGCAGCAGATCGATCGTCCCAAAACGCGCCTCTTCCGCCGCTTTATCCGCTGCGTGCTGGAACACCACGGTGATGGTGCGGGCGAAGACCGTCAGTACCTGGCCTGCCGCCGCGACGGGCAGGGCGATGGCGATACCGGTGGCAATGCTCTGGTGGCCGACAATGACAAGAATGGCGGAGATAATGCTGGCGAGCGCCGAGTCGGGCGATTGCGCCGCCCCCACGTTCATCCAGCCGAGTGCGATCAGCTCCAGCGTACCGCCGAGCATAATCCCGGTTTTTAAATCACCGAGAATAAGGCCAATAACGGTACAGGCAATTAACGGACGGTGAGTCTGGAATTCATCCAGCACGCTGCCCATTCCGGCAATACAGGAAAATATAAAGATAGCTATGATTTGTAGGGGGCGGATTCAACTCCGAAGTGCAACGCTAAGCCGCCAATCTTAGCTCTGCAAACACCACAGACGGTTGCCTGAAT
>NZ_CBFFRL010000231.1:0-6489 GCF_965644215.1 Phytobacter sp. V69 | reverse complement strand
CTTCCATCGGGAATAAGGATCTGGCAGCCTGAGTTCCCAACTAAAATACTCTCCAGGAAAACCGGGGCGGTTCAGTTTTGTTGGGGCATCGCGAGTTCTTGAAATGCCGAAATCCAACGTGAGTCGTTGCATTTCTCAACTGGAAGAAAGGCTCAATCTTCAGCTTATTGAGCGCAGCACTCGACATATGAAACTCACCCAGGCGGGGCACCTGCTCTATACCCGGGCGAAGCCATTACTGGAGGCGCTTGAGCAAACTGAGACCGAATTAACGTTGCGGCAAATGCTACTCAAAGGCCCATTACGTCTCTGTATTCCCAATGAAATAGGTCCCGCATTGCTGGGTTCTGTGGTTGCCGATTTCGCCTGTCAGCACCCGGAGCTGGAGATCAACTGCGTCACCAATTTGTCAGGTTTTGAATCCCTGCGAGACGATCTGGATTTAGCAATCATTGTTACTCGTGGTCAGATGGATGACAGTGACTACATAGCCCGTCATCTGGTGACTATCCCTTGCACCATCGTTGCCGCCCCCTCCATCATTCAGCGTTATGGTACCCCTTCTCATATCCGGCAATTTGAAGAATTACCCTGTATTACAACGGTAAGTGCACTGAAAGGTGCGCCCTGGCAGTTTATCAATACCAAAGGCGGGTTCGAGACCATTAAGGTTAAAGGACATTATCGGGTAAACAGCGGAGAGATGGCGGGGCGCGCTGCGCTAGCCGGTGTCGGTTTTGCCATTCTGTCGAAACAAGCCTGCCAGCCCTACATTAACGATGGACGGTTAATCGAGGTTGAGTTTGAACAATCGCCTGCGCCATTGCAATTGTTCGCGCTTTACTCAGACAGGCGTTACCTGCCCGCGAAAACCAGAGCGCTCATTGATTTCATGCATCAGGAATTGAGCAATATATCCTTAGCAATATAAGGTGGCATTGAATTGCCACAGCGAGTCCTGTTGGCACAATGAATCTCTGTTTAACGCAGAATCTCACAACAAATGGGCCGTAACCAAACAGCTAATTCGGGCGCTGACCGGACAATACCAGACTGCCTGACCCTAAACGCTCATGATGAACTACAGTGCGGTGCCGGGATACAGATTCGGATCCGGGTGGTAGTTAGGATCTTCAAATCTGGAATTACTGAATCGCTTTTCTGCCGTTGGCCCACTGTATTTGTACGTCACGTCTGGATTCGGCGTGAGGTGCCATGACGTGCCGTCTTTGTCGCGTTCGATAAGCGACGCGTCCGAGGTACAGACATCGCCTGAGCCTTCGTTCAGCATAAACTGATAATAGCGTCCTGCTTTTGGGGTGAACTTAATGGTGATGAAGCAAGAGAGCGTGCGCGGGCCTTCCCACATCATCGACACATCCGTTTCTAAATTGGGCCGGACGCGTGTTTCATAGTAGTCGAAGGTCAATTTTTGTCCGGCTTTAGGCATGCCCATATCCTGCGTATGGATGAAAGGTAGCGGTCCTGAGCGGATGACGCCCCCGGTACGCACACCATTTTCATACTGGTAGATAGCCGCATGCTGCGTGTAGTTGACGATACGAATCCATGCGGGGTTTAGTTCATTAGCAGGTGCTGTGAAGTAATTCGTATGAGGGAAAAATTGGCAACCCGCCAGCAGAGGGAGGGCCAGTAAGCAGAGTGATGGGCGTAATGACATGGTGAGCATCCTTTGCATGTATTGGGTATTCTTGCTGAAAACAAAAACACCCTACGTTAAGCTCAAACGCGTCACATGGGACAATTCCCTAATCTTCAGTTCCCCCTGGATCCTGGAGTGTTAATGAGCGCAGGTGGAGGTCGAAGATCAGCCGTTTGTTGTTCTTTATGTTCGACTTTGCAAAGATGTCTCGCACACGATTGCAAACCTGCCATGCAATCAGGCTCTTTTCTCCACGCCCATAACCAGTGCCCGGCAGCGACACCGGTTCTGCTTTGAGGATTACCCTATGACCACGTTCTATCAACTTACTGCCACCAGTCTGGGTGGGCAGCCTGTCTCTATGGACGACTACGCGGGTAAGGTGTTCTGGTCGTGAATACCGCCAGCCGTTGTGGCTTTACACCCCAATACGGCGGCCTGGAAACGCTCTACAAGAAATATGCCGCCCGGGGTTTGGTGGTGCTGGGTTTCCCCTGCAACCAGTTTGGTAAACAGGAGCCCGGCAGTGCAGACGACATCGCGCGGACCTGCCACATCAATTACGGTGTGAGCTTCCCAATGTTCGAGAAAGTAGACGTTAACGGAACCACAGCGCATCCGGTGTTTCGTTATCTGAAAAACGCATTGCCCGGCGTGCTGGGTGGGCGGATCAAATGGAACTTCACTAAATTCCTGATCGGCCGCGACGGCAAACCACTCAAGCGTTTTGCGCCGTTCACTACCCCGGAGAAAATGGAGGCCGCAATCCTTGCTGCACTTGAAATCTAAGTTATTGATTCGTTTTGCGGAAAAAGGCCTCAAGCGCTGAAAAACCGATGGCATGTTTTGCATAAGAAAAAGTGCCATCACCGCTGACTTCCTGCGCTGCCTGAACAAACGCGCCATAGGCGAATCGGGCCATTGACGCTCCCACGCTTATACGCCGAACCCCGGCTTGCGACAGTTCTTCAACGCTGTAAACATTTCCGGGCAAGCCCATAACAACATTCACGGGTTTTGTTACGGCGCGACAGAGGGTATGAATCATAGAAAGATCCTGAATGCCGGGAGCGTAGAGAACATCAGCTCCCGCCTTTTCGAATGCCTGCAGCCTCTGAATTGTTTCATCAAGGTCCTGATTTCCCCACATGAAATTCTCCGCCCGCGCGGTAATCACGAAATCAGGATCGTACCTATCGCGTGATTCCGCCGCCGCTGAAATTCTCTCGACCGCCAGACTCAAATCAAAGATCGGTGCTTCTGGTCGGCCGGTGTAATCCTCAAGGGAACAACCTGCCAGCCCGGCATCTACCGCAATCTGAATGGTTTGCGCAGCGCTTTGCGGACTGTCACCGATGCCTTTTTCCAGATCGGCTGATACTGGCAGAGGCGTCGCGGCAACGATATTCCGGCAATGATCAATGGTCTGCTGCCAGGAGACCTGGCCTTCTGCCACCCCCAGAGAGAAGGCGAGGCCTGCACTGGTTGTGGCGAGGGCCGCAAAGCCCATTTTTTCAAGTATTCGGGCTGTGCCAATATCCCATGGATTAGGCATGACAATAGTATTCCCGGATTCGTGCAGAAGACGAAACGCCCTACTTTTGTCACGCATAAATCCCTCATATTTTCGACGGTTCTTCCCGGTTAACGGTATCCCATAAATACGGCACTGGAATTCGCTTTCTCATCGCAAACCATACGATATAGTGATGACCACTCCGCCCCCTCCAGGCGAATTACCAGCACGAATGTCTGGTGATCGCGATTACGCACCGGAAGGAATGCCTTTTCACGCCGCGCGGATGAGCGATAAACGCATGGGCACCGGGCAATAATGCCAGTGGCACGATCTTATCACCTGATGATAAGGCGATACCCTTCCCTTTCCAGTCAGATACGAACACAACGAGCCATCGACGGCGTTTGATATAACCACCAGCAAAACATCATCGTTTACTGACATTATTATTTCCCGCGAAATGACAACCATACGCTTCAAACTATAAACAATACACTGACGCCATTATCACCAGACAGATCTACCAGAAATGGATATTGACTGAAAATATGAGAATGTTAAATTTTTCAAGGCTTGAATTTTTTGAGTTCTATTCTTTAGCCCTAACTAAAACCACAAGCATATTATATGTCTGAGCAACTGCAAAACTCGCCCGCGGCCAATAATTCGAAAACTGCTCATCACCAGTGATTTCGCACATTCGCCCCCCGTATCCCTATCACACGTTATCAATGCGGATCTTGATAACTTTTTTGTATTGCTAATATCACGAACAGAAATGGAATGAAGAAATGAGCGTATCACCTAACAGTTTAGCCCTTCGTAGTTTACTGGTCCTGGCGATAGTTTTAGGGGTAAGCGGCTGCGCTGTCCGTTACGATAAAAGCGGAAAAATTCTGTTCAAACCCGATCTGGCAAGCGTGCTGGGAAATGAAGTGGGGCAGTTTACGTTGGCCGATGGCTCTACAGGCGTACTGAGAGAGATGAATGGTCGCTACAGCCTGAAATGGAGCAATCTGATGATTGAACGCCCACTGGATGGAGTGAACTGGGCAAAGATCATCAATCAGTACCATATCGAAGGGCATACGTTGCTGTTGCTGAAAGTGGCGACGTCTTCCTGCCCGGCTCAGTATCGTCTGGTTGATTTGCAAAACACGACGTCTCAGGAATGGGCATTTACCGGAATATGTGATACAGGCCCTGTCGTTACGCCCAGCGCGGACAAATTGCAGATCAACTTTAACACCGGCAACAATTTTGAACAGTTCAACTGGCAGCATGGTCAGGTTTACCACCGTCGTTTACCTGTCGAGAAAAAAACGGTCGTCAATGATAAGAAAGCTGACGTTAAACCAACCCGCAAGTCGACATCTCAACCCGCGACGAAACCGGTAAAGCGCACTCCGACAAGCGCTACGCAGCCACTTCCGCCGAAAGTCGCTCAGCCAGAGCTGGACAATTCACTGCCCACAGAGATTTATCAGCCGACGAAAACGCGTCAAACAAGTCTGGAGGTCAAGTCATGACCGAGCAGGTTCAGGGCGGAAAACGGATGCAGGCCGGGATTAAGCGCTCAAGCCTCCCCGCCTGGCAAAACCGGCTGGTTATCGGCATTACGCTGACCTATCTCATCTGTGAACTGGCATTCAATTCCCGCTTACTGGACCTTGTCGGCAGCATTTCGACGGCGCAAGAAGTCCACAATATGGAGCGCTATGGCCGCACGTTAACCGCCATCGCAGCGGCACTGCTGGTATTGCAGTTCTCCCTTGCGGGTATTGCCAGGCTAAAGAAAAAGCATATCGCGCTGTCGGCCAGAGCCAGCGTCGGCGCCGTGCTTTTACTGTGTCTGGCCACCGGCACGTTAACATGGCATGCCGTGGAGTGGGTTATTGAACGTCAGGTATCAAAAAGTACCGGTGAGTTTCGACAAATGTCGATTCTGGCGCAGCTCTATCAGCAGGCGTTGATTAACGGGCATCAGACGCTTGAGGGTATTCCGCTCGATAGCGACGGCAAGCAGGTGCAAACCTGGACCAGCCCATCCGGCAGGGCATTTCTGGCAACGATGCCAATCCTGCTAAGTTCGGTTAATCGTTATCATCCGCTGCTAAAAAGCGGTGCGGAACAGAATCTTCGCGACAATATCAGTGCCAAAGAAGGCGGTGTGCTTGGCTATTACAAAGCCTGGATCCAGGCTCGCGAAACCGTTCACAAACAGTATCTGGCCTACTACAACGACGAGATGGATCTGAGCGAACCCATCCGACGTGAGCAGGAAAATGCCTGGCAACGCTATGAACGCTCTTTACGTGCGAAGGGGCTGAATACCTGGAACGTACCAAGACGGTATTATGCCAGCGTTCGTAGCCATGTTCGCGGACAAGGCGTACCGGTAACCAATGACTGGACTCCGTCCGATCGTTCCGGATTTAATGCGGCGGTGGCAAAAACAGTCCGACAGCAATATCTCGCGCAGCGAACCGTTGTCTTCAACGGCGTGACCATTCCCAAGCGGCTGGACTGGGGCGTCTTTTTCCGCCAGGACGTCGTGCAGAAATCCTTGCGCGAAAAATTGCAATTACCGGCAGGTACGCTCGTGCGTGAAGCGTATCCGAAAGAGGATGGGCTGAAACAGTTCGCCACGGAGCTCTACATCCCCCATCTTAATACGGTGGTAAATGAACAATTGCCAAAACTGCAGGCATCGCTAAGAAGTTACGGTATTGGGGGCGAAAATGAAAAACAGGGTGAAGACGCTGCACGCGCTGTTATTGTCCCGCCGATTGCGCTGATCTTCTCCTTGATTGGCGCACTGACGCATCTGGCAAAATTACTCTATTTAATTCTCCTTCCACTGACGGCAATCCTGTTAACCAGACGCCCCAACCGCGCGTTATTTTTGCTTAATCGCCATCCGTTAGTTTTCCCGGTCGCGCTGATTTCCGCCATTCTGGTGATGTTTAGCGTAATGAATAACAGTATTACGGCATCGCCAGCTTATCAGGATTTAAAAAATGCCTTACAGGGTGCAGATATTTCAATTACCGATGAGCCGCTATTTTTAAAAGGCGATGCATTATTACGTGTTGTTCACACGGTCAGCATAGGACAAAGCTACACCTATCCGTTGAATCAATTCCTGCGAAAAACCGCACTGGGTGGATTTGATTTCGGGTATGTCACACAAGACGAGTAGTTTCCTTGCGGGAACATTCAAATAACGGAGAGTGAACCGCCCCGGTTTTCCTGGAGAGTATTTTAGTTGGGAACTCAGGCTGCCAGATCCTTATTCCCGATGGAA
>NZ_CBFFRL010000230.1:0-6591 GCF_965644215.1 Phytobacter sp. V69 | reverse complement strand
TTTATTATCGAGTTCGGTGACCGCCTGGACGGTCACTTCTGAGAAAAGGCATTTACACAGAATCGTGTACAGGGTCTATCGCGCGCGAGCATCGCTTCGCGCACTTGCCAGAAATGGTGCAGCTCTTCTTTGATAAGCAGCACCATGCTGTCGATCAGCGCCTTGCCCCACGGGTCGTCCGCTTTTGGCATCGCGCCTTTGGCAATCAGCTTATGCAGCGCCACAAAGTCCGGCTCAGGCCCTTCGCGAAAGGTGAAGGCTTCATAGGGTTTCAGCCATTCCAGCAGCGCATCGGCCCCACTTTTATCGGCCACATATTTACGCACCAGCAGCATCGCGGTCTGCGCCGCTTTTAATTCACAGACCATATGATCGGTGAGCAACAGCGGCAGATTTTGCGGGTCGCGGGCTTTATCTATCCAGACCTGAGGAGTGGGGCAGTGCAGAAAGTGTAAAACCGGGGAGAGTATTTGCGGGTAATCCATGGCTGTTCCTTGCGTTGCGGCAGCCGCAGCTGCCGCAAAGAGAAGACTTAGTGACGCACGCCGTCGTCGTCTTCGTCCTCGTAGTCACCTTCTTCGCCGTCTTCACCGTCTTCATCTTCGCCGTTCGGGTCTTCGTAGTAGGTGCCCCAACCGTCGTATTCGACGTCGAATTTCTCGGCCAGGTTCAGCAGCTGTTCAACCTGTGCGTCGATCAGATCGGCTTTCAGCGCGGATTCGCTCAGAATATCGCAGCAGATAACCACTTCGCCTTCTTCCAGCTCCAGCTCTTCTGGTTCGGTCACTTCGTAACCCAGTTTGAACGCTTCGACGGCCACTTTTTCCAGCGTCTCGAAGTCATCTGCCGACAGGTGATGCTCAATGGTGTACAGCGCATCAGGATCGCTGCCATCTTCCAGCAATTCTTCAATAATCAGACGCGTCTCTTCGCGCTGTTCTTCCAGGTGTTCCGGGTTCGCCATGGCTCATTCCTCATAATGTGGCAGATAGACTTATTGTCACATACCGTTGCCAATGCCTCCACTCCTGGCAGAAAAGATTTATTCATTTGGCTTGCAAATGAATATTCATACATATAAATTGAATTTTAATTCAATAAGTGGCTTTAGCCAGGTGAGGGAACCATGTCGTCGTTTTACCAGAAGCATTTTTTGAAATTACTCGATTTTACCCCTGCTGAAATCAACGCTCTGCTGCAACTTGCCGCCAAACTCAAAGCCGATAAGAAAAACGGCAAAGAAGAACAAAAGCTTACCGGCAAAAACATCGCGCTCATCTTCGAAAAAGACTCAACCCGCACACGATGCTCTTTCGAAGTTGCCGCATTTGACCAGGGCGCTCGCGTCACGTATCTCGGCCCAAGCGGCAGCCAAATCGGGCATAAAGAATCAATTAAAGACACCGCACGCGTACTGGGCAGAATGTACGACGGTATTCAGTATCGCGGCTATGGCCAGGAGATCGTCGAAACCCTGGCGCAGTTTGCCGGTGTGCCAGTATGGAACGGCCTGACCAACGAGTTCCACCCAACGCAGCTCCTGGCTGACCTGCTGACCATGCAAGAGCATCTGCCGGGCAAAGCGTTTAAGTATATGACGCTGGTTTATGCAGGCGATGCGCGCAATAACATGGGCAACTCTATGCTGGAAGCGGCGGCACTGACCGGGCTGGATTTACGCCTCGTGGCCCCGAAAGCCTGCTGGCCGGAAGAGAGCCTGGTGGCAGAATGTAAAGCACTGGCGCAGAAGAACGGCGGCAACATCACGCTGACCGAAGATATCGCCGCCGGGGTGAAAGACGCGGACTTTATCTACACCGACGTATGGGTGTCGATGGGTGAAGCGAAAGAGAAATGGGCCGAGCGTATCAACCTGCTGCGTCCGTATCAGGTGAACAGCCAGATGCTGGCGCTGACCGGAAACCCGGACGTGAAGTTCCTGCACTGCCTGCCTGCATTCCACGACGACCAGACGACGCTGGGTAAGAAAATGGCGGAAGAGTTCGATCTGCACGGCGGCATGGAAGTAACGGATGAAGTGTTCGAGTCGGCGGCAAGCATTGTGTTCGATCAGGCGGAAAACCGGATGCACACCATTAAAGCGGTGATGGTGGCGACGCTGGGCCAGTAAATTTTCTGCGGCCTGATGCCCTCTCCCACGGGGAGAGGGAGAAAACCGATCGTAGCCCGGATAAGGTGCGTTAAGCGCCGCATCCGGGAACGGTGAGGGAAACAGCTGCGATTTACGCCACCAGCACCTTCACCACCACCTTACGCACCTGCGCCGGCGCACCTACCGCACACAGCGGTTTATGCACTTCGCCCGGGTAGAACACCACGAAATCCCCTTCGCTCAGCACTACCGTTTTTTCCTGGCCGCCTTCCGGCAGGAACGCGATATCTTTATCCGCCAGCCAGTCGGTATCCGGCGCGCCCGCAGGCAGCGTGCTGAATGTCATCCCTTCCTGGCCTTTCAGCACAATCTGGATATCCAGATAGCGGGCGTGATACTCCGCGCGACGCTCGGCAAACGGCTGCGTCATGTCTTCTGAAACCAGATAAAACAGGTTGTTACCGTCAATATCATGTTTCCCGGTCGCAGTGGCATCCGTCACATGGGCTTTCACGTGTTCAATGGCCTGGCGCAGCTCTTGCGGCAACCAGCTCTGCAGATGGTGAATGTTGCCAACAATCATAACTCTCTCCTCAAGATAAAACATCGTTTCATTTTTAGCTTTTATATGGAAAAATGCCGATGCTCACCACCCCTTTTTAGCGAAGAGTTGCGCTTGCGCATGTTTATTCCGCCACGCTGTCAGTACAACTATCCACGTGCCCATAAATTAATTAGTTATTTATTAATTATGCATTTATATGCAAACAAACCGATTGCCTGACGTAAATGTTGCATTAATCGCTTGAAACCACAAAGTAGCTGAGTATAATCGCGGACAATTTGCCGGGAGGAAGCATGGTCCAGTGTGTTCGACATAATGTCCCTGGGCGTCTGAAAAAGGACGCAGGCCTGCCGTTTTTCTTCCCGTTGCTCACCCCATTCCACAGCCCCTCTATTGAGGGGCTTTTTTTTGCGCAGTCGTCAGGAGATAAACATGGCTAACCCGCTATATCAAAAACATATCATTTCCATAAACGATCTCAGCCGCGAAGAACTTGAACTGGTGCTGAATACCGCCGCCCGACTGAAAGCGAACCCACAGCCGGAGCTGCTCAAGCACAAAGTGATCGCCAGCTGCTTCTTTGAAGCCTCAACCCGTACCCGCCTGTCGTTTGAGACCTCCATGCATCGCCTGGGGGCGAGCGTGGTAGGCTTCTCTGACAGCAGCAACACCTCTCTGGGTAAGAAAGGTGAAACGCTGGCGGATACGATTTCGGTTATCAGCACCTACGTGGACGCGATTGTGATGCGTCATCCGCAGGAAGGCGCGGCACGTCTGGCGACCGAATTTTCCGGCGGCATTCCGATCCTGAACGCAGGCGACGGCGCCAACCAGCACCCGACGCAAACGCTGCTGGATCTCTTTACCATTCAGGAAACCCAGGGTCGTCTGGAAAACCTCAACATCGCGATGGTCGGTGACCTGAAATATGGCCGCACCGTGCACTCTCTGGCTCAGGCGCTGGCGAAGTTCAACGGCAACCGCTTCTACTTTATCGCTCCGGACGCGCTGGCCATGCCGCAGTACATTCTGGATATGCTCGATGAGAAAGGGCTGACCTGGAGCCTTCACGCCAGCATCGAAGAGGTGATGGCCGAGGTCGATATTCTGTATATGACCCGCGTGCAGAAAGAGCGTCTGGATCCGTCCGAGTACGCCAGCGTGAAGGCGCAGTTCATCCTGCGTGCTAACGACCTGGTCGGAGCGCGCAGCAACATGAAGGTGCTGCACCCGCTGCCGCGTGTGGATGAGATCACCACCGATGTGGATAAAACGCCGCACGCCTGGTATTTCCAGCAGGCCGGAAATGGCATCTTCGCTCGCCAGGCACTGCTGGCGCTGGTTCTGAATAGTGATTTGGCGCTGTAAGGGGAAAACGACAATGACACACGACAACAAGCTCCAGGTAGAAGCGATTAATCGCGGCACCGTGATTGACCACATCCCGGCACAGATTGGCTTTAAGCTGCTGACGCTGTTCAAACTGACGGAAACCGAGCAGCGCATTACCATCGGTCTGAACCTGCCGTCAGGCGAAATGGGCCGCAAGGACCTGATCAAAATCGAAAATACCTTCCTGACGGATGAGCAGGTTAACCAGCTGGCGCTGTATGCCCCGCAGGCGACGGTAAATCGCATCGATAATTACGAAGTGGTGAGCAAGTCTCATCCGAACCTGCCGGATCGCATCGACAGCGTGCTGGTCTGCCCGAACAGCAACTGTATCAGCCATGCTGAACCGGTCGCCTCCAGCTTCGCCGTGAAGAAACGCCCGCACGACATCGCCCTGAAATGCAAATACTGTGAAAAAGAGTTTTCGCATTCGGTGGTACTGGCAGGTTAATTAATGCAGGTGTATACGCCTGGTGCGACACACCTGTGACTCATGTATCTCGACCCTAAATAATTCGGGTTGCATGGTGGCGGCAAGTGCGGGAATCCCCAGAAGCTTACTCAAGTAAGTGACTGGGGTGAACAAACGTAGCCAACAAGCATGCAACTTGAAGTATGACGGGTATAATGGCCCCGACCTTATTACCGCTGTAATTCAGGAGAAATCATGAGCAAAACTATCGCGACGGAAAATGCACCAGCAGCAATCGGCCCTTATGTACAGGGTGTTGATCTCGGCAGCATGATCATCACCTCCGGTCAGATTCCGGTAGATCCGAAAACCGGTAGCGTACCGGAAGACGTTTCTGCCCAGGCGCGTCAGTCGCTGGAAAACGTGAAAGCTATCGTGGAAGCCGCCGGCCTTAAAGTGGGCGATATCGTGAAAACGACGGTATTCGTGAAAGATCTGAACGACTTCGCGACCGTTAACGCGACCTACGAAGCCTTCTTTAATGAGCACAACGCCACCTTCCCGGCGCGTTCTTGCGTAGAAGTAGCTCGCCTGCCGAAAGATGTGAAGATCGAGATTGAAGCCATCGCGGTACGCCGCTAATCATCTTGAGAACCCTGCCCACCAGGGTTCTTTTCCTAAAGCAATTCCTCAGCCCCGCGCACGCATCAACGTCTGCAATTCCTCACTCAGTCCCTGTGCCATCTCTTTGAGGGCCTGTTTAGCTTCACCGTAATCCCCTGGCAGTTGATCAAACCACGGGCAGGTGATCACCGCATGGGCACAGTTATCCGGCCCAAAAACCGGCCAGGATGCCGATGTCAGTCCCACAATGCGGTCGTGAGGGATCTCCGCAAAGCCCTGCGATTTTATCTGCGTAAGCTGCTCAACCATGCCACCGCGCAGTGTCGTATCCATGGTGTAGTGGCGTATCAAGCGCCAGCTATCCTGATCGCTGGAAAACGCCAGTAACACCAGTGAAGAACTCGATTTAACGGTATTGAGCAGTGATCCTTCCCGGGCGCTGATGGAGGGATTGAAATCGGGATGGCGGTGGGCAATCACCATTACCTGTTCGCCAAGCAGTGCAGCCAGGTGACAGGGCTGATTCGTCTGCCAGGAAAAATCTTTCATCAACTGTTGGCAACGTGCTGACTGCGCCAATTTTTCAACATAGCGAGGATGACCGGCAAACGTCAGTTTATCGGTCAGATGGTAATAGCGCTGCACATCCTGTTTCAGGAACCCTTCGTCTTCCAGACACTGCATAATTCTGAACAGTTGATTAAAGGTGAGACCGAGCGCCTGACCGATTTCCCCCATCGTCATTGGCGCACCGGTTTGAGACAGGTGTTCAAGTACATGCAAACCCCGGCTTAATGCCGGGGCACGATAATCGGTCATAATGCTCCTTTGTGTTGTGCATCGGCATGCGGCAACGAGTTCGTTTGCTCATCACTACGCCGATGCAGGTAGCGGATCGTAAACAAGGTCACGATACCGCCAATCGCCATACAGCCGCCCAGATAGTACATCGGCGCGCTCACGCTGCCCGTCATGTCGCGCACCGCCGGAACGGTGTTCTGCGCAAAAAAGCCCCCCAGGTTCGCCAGCGAGTTAATTGCCGCCAGACCCGCCGCTGCGGCCGAACCACTGAGGAAGCGTGTTAAGGTCCAGAAACAGGGCTGTATGGAAAAAATCGCCATAATAACCAGTGTAATACAGAAGAAGCTTAACCATGGTGTCGCAATAAACACCGCGCTTCCGGCCAGGAATACCGCTGCCACAAACATAGGTAGTGCAATGTTTTTTACCGGGTCAGACGTACGGCCTGGATTACGCGTCATCCACCACAGCAGGATAATCGCCATTAACCAGGGGATCATATTGATCAAACCATTGCTCATATCAGATACGCCAAAGCCTTTGACAATGGTCGGCATCCAGTAACTCAGGCCATAAGCGCCAAACGAGATAAAACCTAGGCTGTGTCCCTTAGATAGTGTCGTCACGAGGATAAAAATCATTGATAATAGGGCCTTCTAATCAGAAGGCCCTATTATCATGACT
>NZ_CBFFRL010000229.1:0-6593 GCF_965644215.1 Phytobacter sp. V69 | reverse complement strand
AGTCATGATAATAGGGCCTTCTGATTAGAAGGCCCTATTATCAATGATTTTTATCCTCGTGACGACACTATCTAGCGGAAGTGGCAAATAGCGAGGAATTACACAGGCTTGTGCCGCCTGTCAGGGCGTGCAGAATACTCTTAATTCAAAGCGTCTCCACACTCTCTCCATGATTTCCTGCTGAAATTCATATCACTCAGATAAATGAGATTAGGAGTAAGTATGAAAAAGGTAGTGACACTGACTGCGATTATGGCCATGGGTTTATCATCATTTGTCTTTGCGGCAGACAATGATCAGATTCCGCCGCCGAAACACCCGGAAACGCAGAACGGCCAACCGCCGCGTCATGACGATAAAAATGCTGACCATAAAGGCGAGCGCCCGAACAAAGACGGGAAAGAGTGGAAACATGACGACAAGTCGCCGAACCACAATAACAAAGAGTGGAAACACGATGACAAGTCGCAAAATCACGACCGTGGCCAGCCGCCAAAACATGACGGTAAACAGCCGCCTAAAGACGGCAAAAAACCACCGCTACCGGATGACAAACGCTAAGTTTTAAACACATCAGCGGTAGATCCCCCACCGCTGATGTACTGGACAGCTGCCTTAAACGCCCTTGCGCTTAGGCAGCGTCTTCAGTAGATCTTCCGGACTGACCGACGCCACCACACTTCCCGCCAACGGCATCTTAAGAATGTGATTCTTGATTTTCCCGACCACGTGCATTTCGCACGGACGGCAATCAAATTTCAGCGTCAGCACCTCATCACCATGCACCAGTTGCATCGGGGTCGCCTTCCAGCTTTTGATATTCCCCTTGGCCTGTTTCGGGCACAGATTAAAAGCAAAGCGCAGGCAGTGTTTGGTGATCATCACTGGCACATCGCCCTTCTCTTCATGCATCTCAAATGCGCCATCAATCAGCTGCACACCGAAACGCTGGTAGAACTCACGCGCCTTATGGTTATAGACGTTGGCAAGGAAGCTAAGATGGGTATCCGGGTAAACCGGTGCCGGGTCAGACACGGCTTTACGGCTACCACGCTGATAGTTCGCCAGACGCGCTTCATCGAGCATTTCCACGGCTTCGCGGCGGAACGCATTTAACATGCTGTTTGGCACAAACAGCGCGCCCGGCAGGTTAACCTCAATATTGCGCGCGTAGTAGAGCGTCTGCCCCAGCTTCGCCACGCCGTCTTTCAGGCTATTAAGCGCTTTTTCCGCGTTGTTTGCTTCGTCGAATTGCCCGTCGAGCGTATGGGTGACGGTGGTCCCGTCTTCACTGGTCAGGGTCAGCACCAGTTGTTCCTGCCAGCCGCTGACTTCGATGTCCACCCCGATGCGGCGTTCGCTGGACGTTTTGGTCAGCGCCTGCTGCCAGTTGTGGTCCAGATTGCGGTTCAACGGATGATTTGGGCGCACCTTGTACATGTCCGCAGGCATTTCATTCGGCCAGACGCGATAGCGGTTTTCGCCGGTTTTTTCTACCGTATTGGCGCGGAAACCCACGACTTCACGTTTAATCAGAACGTTCAGCCCATCGCCGTTGGTCAGCGGCTCGCTCACTTCAACGTCCAGGTGATCTTTGGTCACTTTCAGCACTTCGCCTACCGGTAGGCCGATAAACTTCGGTGAATCAAACGCGCCGATATCGTCCTTACGCGCATTCACAAAATAGTCGGTGCTGCCGCGATGGAAGGTTTTGTCGGTTGAAGGAATGAAGAAATGCTCGGTACGCCCCGCCGACGCCCGCGCCAGGTCGCCGCGATCATCAATAATGGCATCCAGCATCTGGCGGTAATGCGCGGTGATGTTTTTCACATAGCTCATGTCTTTGTAGCGCCCTTCAATTTTGAAGGAACGCACACCGGCATCAATCAGCGCGCCAAGGTTGGCGGTCTGGTCGTTATCTTTCATCGACAACAGGTGTTTTTCATAAGCCACCACTCGCCCCTGATCGTCTTTCAGGGTATACGGCAGACGACAGGCCTGCGAGCAGTCGCCACGGTTGGCGCTGCGCCCGGTCTGGGCGTGGGAAATATTGCACTGCCCGGAATAAGCCACGCAGAGTGCGCCGTGAATAAAGAATTCGATGGTGGCATCGGTACAGGCATGAATATCGCGGATCTGCTGCAAATTCAGCTCACGCGCCAGCACAATCTGGCTGAACCCTGCATCCGACAGAAACTTCGCTTTTTCGACGCTGCGAATGTCGCACTGCGTACTGGCGTGCAGCTCAATCGGTGGAATGTCCAGCTGCATCACGCCCATATCCTGCACAATCAGGGCATCGACACCGGTCTCGTACAGATCGGTAATCAGCTTTTGCGCCGGTTCCAGCTCATCATCATGCAAAATGGTGTTCAGGGTGATAAACACCTTCGCGCCATAGCGATGGGCAAAAGGCACCAGCGCCGCAATATCCTGCAGGCTGTTGCTGGCGTTATGGCGGGCACCGAACCCCGGTCCACCGATGTAGACCGCGTCCGCCCCGTGCAAAATGGCTTCGCGAGCGATCGCGGCGTCACGGGCTGGGCTTAAAAGTTCAAGATGATGGGTTTGCAGGCGCATACAGTCGTCGTTATCCATTATGTGCAAAATGGCGGCTATTGTAGTCAGTTCCCAGGCGTTTCACCACCTGCGCCAGAGGGCATTTTCCATATGGCGGCAAAGCATTGAAGAAATTGCTATTTTCCCGAACGAAGGCTGCGAGGTAGAGTGGTGACTCGGACATTTCCTCGTCACGTTGTATGTTGTTGTGAGTTACTCGTCGTCGTTTTTTGCCGCAAGTTTGCTTGCGGCTTTTTCTTTTGGGTAGTGGATAAGCGAGTGGAAATGGACGCTCTGCCCTGAACTGTTACGATAGGCGTGTGCCCGATCGCCAGCAAAGCGAATACCACTGCCTGCCGTCAGGGTTCGCCACTGCCCGTCAATACACATATCCAGCCCCCCACCAATCACCACCACATGCTCAATCACCCCCTGTTCATGCGGCGTGGATTCACTGAGCGCGCCAGGCGCGAGCGTAATGGAGAAGTGATCGAAATGCAGCACGTCGTCCCAGGGGAAAATCGGCGTGATGACCATTGCCTGCTGATCCGGATCGTAGGTCGTTGGTGTGCCGTTTTCCGGTGGGGCAATAAATGTCGAAAAAGGAACGTTCAAGCCGGTGGCGATTTTCCATAGAGTAGCGACCGTTGGGCTGGACTCATTACGTTCAATTTGTCCAAGCATCGCTTTGGATACGCCCGTCTCTTCCGCCAGGCGGGACAGGCTCCAGCCGCGCGCCTGGCGCAGGTTTTTTAAGGTGCTCGCCAGATAATGAGTCAGATCCATATTCTCTCCTGTCAGTCTTACTGCGCATGGTTGTGCGCTATAGCGCACAATGATACATTACTCGGACGTTATAACGCTCAAGGATAGACCATGCGCGCACCGTTGTTTCCTTTTACTACCCTTCTGGCGGGTTTTGTGGCCGTGCTGGTTGGTTACGCCAGTTCCGCCGCCATTATCTGGCAGGCCGCCGCCGCTGCGGGTGCCAGCGCAACACAGATTGCCGGCTGGATGACCGCACTCGGTTTAGGCATGGGCGTCAGCACTATCGCCCTTTCGCTGTGGTATCGCATGCCGGTGCTGACTGCCTGGTCTACCCCTGGTGCCGCCCTGCTGGCGACCAGTTTACAAGGGCTGACGCTTGCCGAAGCCGTCGGCGTGTTCATCTTTGCTAATGCGCTGATTGTGCTCTGCGGGGTCACCGGGCTGTTTGCCCGTCTGATGAAAATCATTCCGCATACCCTCGCGGCAGCCATGCTGGCCGGGATCCTGCTGCGTTTCGGCTTGCAGGCATTCAGCAATGTCGAGGGCCATTTTGTGCTGTGCGGCAGTATGCTACTGGCCTGGCTGGTCTGTAAAGCCCTCGCCCCGCGCTATGCCATTGTCGCCACACTGATTGTTGGCGCGCTGGTCGCCTGGCTCAGTGGTGACGTTGTCACCGATAAACTGGCCTTCTCCATTGTGATGCCGGAATTCACCCCCCCGGTTTTCAACTGGACGTCGCTTATCAGTATTGGTATTCCCTTTTTCCTTGCCACCATGGCGTCGCAAAATGCGCCAGGGTTCGCCACCATGCAGGCGGCGGGCTACCGTGCGGCCGTGTCGCCACTGATTATCTTTACCGGGGGACTGGCGCTGCTGCTCTCACCGTTTGGCGTGTACTCGATCTGTATTGCTGCCATTACCGCCGCCATTTGCCAGAGCCCGGATGCGCACCCTGATGCAGCACAGCGCTGGAAAGCCGCGGTGGCGGCAGGCATCTTCTATCTGTTAGCGGGTGTGTTTGGCGGTTCGATCACCGCGCTGCTGGCGGCGTTACCGCTGAGCTGGATCCAGACGCTGGCGGGCCTTGCCTTGCTTGGCACCATCAGCGGCAGCCTGTTCCAGGCGTTGTCGCAGGAAAAAGAGCGTGATGCCGTGATCGTGACGTTTTTGGTCACCGCCAGCGGGTTGACGCTGCTGGGCGTAGGATCGGCCTTCTGGGGGCTGGTTGCGGGCGGCGTGTGCTATGCCGCCCTGTCACTGGTGCGCCGCGCGTAATTGCGACGGCGTCATCCCGTAAACTGCGCGGAAGCGATTACTGAAATGGCTGGCGGAGCTGAATCCGCTCGCCATGGCGATTTCCGTCAACGGAAGCTGCGTATTCAACAACTGTGCTTTTGCCTGCACCATCCGGCGATGCATCACATACTGATGCGGCGCAACGCCCATCGACTGGCGAAACATGCGTGCAAAATGGTATTCGCTTAACGCCGCCTGCGCCGCCAGATCGCTCAATAGCAGCGGCTGGGCGAGATTCGCCTCAATCCAGTCCAGAACCTGACGCAGCACCACCGGCGCAAGGCCGCCTTTGACGGTCGGCAAGCGCCACTGCACGTTGCTGTAATGCAGGACAAGATGGGTGAGCAGCAGCGTGGAGGCGGTGCTTAGCGTGAGCTGGTTCGCCTGCTGATGCCAGTCGCTGCCAAGCAAAAATTGGCGATACAGCGTGGTGATGCGTTCGTCCTGAGAGAAGGTTTTCTCGTCCAGGGTAAACGACGCCGGGCTGCGATCCCAAATCTTCTCGCCGATATCCCGCAGATGCTCGTCAGTACAATAAAGGTGCACAAATGACAAATCATCGCGGATATCCCAACTGGACTCACTCTCTTTTGGCATCAGGCAAAAACGGTCTGGCCCGCCGCCATTTTTCCAGCCCTGTGAGGTTTTGTGGTAGCTCTCGTAGCCGTCGGCCACATACAGACTGAGGGTGTGATGGTCACAATACTGGGTGATGTTATCGCGTTTGTTAGACCATGCCGCCAGCTGAATGCCGGAATGCAGCGCCACCGAGTCATGCAAGACGGCATTGTGATGTTGCAGATTTTCGAAAGCTTTATAAACAGTCATGGGCGCGATTAACAAAAAGTCACCAGAATCCCAGTCTATGAATTGCGCCTGTCCGATACCAGTCTTTCGCTAAAAAAACGCAAGAATTTGCAAGTGACGAACAACCTTATGCAAGCCGAACGCGGATTTTTTGGCAAGACTGGAGACTTGTTGGCTTAACGGGGATTGGGATGAACATTTTTTTATATTGTCTGGTAGTGGTGATATGGGGAACAACATGGATTGCCATTTTTCTGCAACAGGGCCCGGTCGCGGCACCGGTGTCCATTTTTTGGCGCTTTGCCATCGCCTCGCTCACCATGATGGTGGTGCTGATTGCTCTGCGACGGTTGCGTAAGCTTGCCTTACGCGATCATCTGTTCTGCGTTTTACAGGGCTGCTGTGTTTTTGGCTTCAATTTCTTATGCTTCTACACCGCCGCCGCGTGGATTAACACCGGTCTGGAGTCGGTGATTTTCTCGATGGCTGTCTTGTTTAACGCGGTAAACAGCTTCCTGTTCTTCGGCCAGAAGCCCCCTTCGCGCTTTTATCCTGCCGCGATTCTGGGATTAACGGGCATTGTGACCCTGTTCTGGGATGATTTGCTGGCCAGCGGCCTGAGCAGCACGCTGCTGCTGGGGATTGGGTTGTCGATGCTCGGTACATTTGGCTTCTCGCTGGGCAATATGATCAGCATGCGCCATCAGCGTAACGGGCTGGAAACCATGACTACCAACGCCTGGGCGATGCTCTACGGCACAATCATCATGGGGTGCATCGCCCTGTTTCGCGGCGATAATTTCACCCCGGAGTGGACGGTCGGCTATCTGGGCGCGCTGGTCTATCTCGCCCTTTTCGGTTCGGTGATTGCCTTCGGTGCCTATTTCACGCTGATTGGTCGTATCGGTGCCAGCAACGCCGCTTACAGCACGCTGCTGTTTCCTCTCGTCGCGCTGAGTATTTCAACGGTGTACGAAGGCTATGCCTGGCATATCAATGGGATTGTCGGCTTGCTACTGATTCTGACGGGAAATCTGGTGATGTTTTCGCGACCGGGAACCCTGTCGTTTAAGCGGAAGTTAGCCTGAATAAATATCCTCCGGCATAGCCGGAGGTTTTTCTGATGCGCCTATAAGGCTCTCTTACCAGCCGCGCCCTAACAG
>NZ_CBFFRL010000228.1:0-6611 GCF_965644215.1 Phytobacter sp. V69 | reverse complement strand
GAGTAGCATTATTGGCAGAGCCAACTTATTGCTGACCACCTCCATAGGAGGTGGTGTTCATGCAAATATAAAAAAAGGCCTCGCAGTGCGAGGCCTTTTTACTGTTAGCCCTTGATGGCGCTGATCAGATAATTCAGTATGTCACCGGTCTTGATCATCTGTTTCTCGCCGGTACGACGGTATTTGTATTCGATATCGTCGTTGTCGAGGTTACGATCACCGATAACGATAGTGTGCGGGATACCGATCAGTTCCATATCAGCAAACATCACGCCCGGACGCTCTTTTCGATCGTCCATTAGTACGTCGATGCCCTGTGCACGCAGTTCGTTGTAGTATTTTTCCGCCAGTTCCTGCACGCGATAGGACTTGTGCATGTTCATCGGCAGAATTGCAACCTGGAACGGTGCGATGTTGTCCGGCCACACGATCCCGCGCTCATCGTTGTTCTGCTCAATGGCCGCAGCCACCACGCGAGTTACCCCGATACCGTAGCAACCCATGGTCAGGATCTGGTTACGACCGTCTTCGCCCTGTACCGCAGCGTTCATTGCCTGGGAGTACTTGGTGCCCAACTGGAAGATGTGACCGACTTCGATACCGCGTTTGATCATCAGGGTACCCTGACCATCCGGGCTCGGATCGCCAGCGACAACGTTACGAATGTCGGCAACTTCCGGGGTAGCCACATCGCGATCCCAGTTGATACCGAAATAGTGTTTACCGTCGATGTTCGCGCCAGCAGAGAAATCGCTCATGGCGGCAACGGTACGGTCGATAACCACTGGAATCGGCATGTTCACCGGACCCAGAGAACCCGGACCTGCGCTCACAACTGCACGAATGTCGGCTTCCGTTGCGAACGTCAGCGGGCTGGCAACCTGCGGCAGTTTTTCTGCTTTGACCTCGTTGAGCTCGTGATCGCCACGAACCAGCAGCGCAACCAGCGGGTAGCTGCTGTCTTCAACGGCTTTGACCAGAAGCGTCTTCACGGTTTTTTCGATCGGCAGGTTGAACTGCTCAACCAGCTCGGCGATGGTTTTTGCGTTCGGGGTATCGACCAGCGTCATCGCTTCGGTGGCTGCTGCGCGCGGTGTTGTTGGCGCCAGTGCTTCTGCGAACTCGATGTTAGCGGCGTAATCAGAGGTGTCAGAGAAGATCACATCGTCTTCACCGCTCTGTGCCAGTACCTGGAATTCATGGGACGCGCTGCCACCGATAGAACCGGTATCTGCCTGCACGGCACGGAAATCCAGACCCATGCGACTGAAAATTTTGCTGTAAGCCGCATACATCGCGTCGTAGGTTTCCTGCAGGGATTCCTGAGACGTGTGGAATGAGTAGGCGTCTTTCATGATGAACTCACGGGAGCGCATCACACCGAAACGCGGACGCACTTCGTCGCGGAACTTGGTCTGAATCTGATAGAAGTTCAGCGGCAGCTGTTTATAGGAGTTCAGCTCGTTGCGGATCAGATCCGTAATAACTTCTTCATGGGTTGGGCCAAGAACGAACGGGCGATCTCCACGGTCAACAAAACGCAGCAACTCCGGGCCATACTGCTCCCAGCGACCACTTTCCTGCCACAGTTCTGCAGGCTGGACCACTGGCATTGACACCTCAATCGCACCGGCGTTATTCATCTCTTCACGCACGATGTTTTCGACTTTTTTCAGGACGCGCAGGCCGGTTGGCAGCCAGGCGTATAACCCGGAGGCCAGCTTGCGGATCATCCCGGCGCGTAACATCAGCTGGTGGCTGATGACTTCGGCGTCGGCAGGTGTCTCCTTCAGAGTGGAGAGCAGGTATTGGCTAGTACGCATGTTGTTACGGTTCCATTTGGACGATTGGAACAGGCTCAAAAGGAGCCTGATTCAAAAAAAGTGATTCAGTTTACCAGCGAGAAAGGGATGCCAAAAGTAGAGGGCTGAGAAATTAACGGCCTTCGAGCGCAAACACCTCAAAACCTGCTGTGGTCACGCGCCAGCGCACGTTGAAATCCAGCAATAAGACGGCGTAAGTTTTCCCCATCTCCTCATCTTTACGGTATGCCGGGCGCGGATCTTGCGCCAGTACTTCAATAATAAACGACTTTAGCTGCGGGTAACGCTTTTCTAACTGTGGAAATGCCGCTTTAAGCTCGGGCGTGAAGTACACCGGCATCTCAGCAACGGGTGCCTGTTGCGCATAGCTGGCGCTGGCGTGGGGTAAGGCTTCTGCAAAAGGTAAGTACGGTTTGATATCAACAACCGGCGTGCCGTCGACCAGATCGAGGCTGCCCAGTTGCAAAATCACATGTTCTTTCTCGCAGCGAATGCCTTTTAGCTCAACCAGCGACATGCCGATCGGGTTAGGGCGGAAGGTTGAGCGTGTAGCGAAAACCCCCATCCGTGCATTACCGCCGAGTCGGGGAGGGCGTACGGTAGGACGCCAGCCACCCGCCATCGTCTGGTGGAAAATAAACACGACCCAGAGATGGCTAAAGGCCTCGAGTCCACGCACGGCTTCGGCCTGATTATAAGGAGGCAGCAGATGGAGTTCACCGCCCCCGTGTTTAACCAGACCAGGCTGGCGGGGAACGGCAAACTTTTCTTTATACGGGGAGCGGATGACGCCTATCTGCTCAAGGGCAAATTCGGTCATTTCGCCGTGACGTTCAGCGCTGAACCTACGCACACAGCCTGACGGTAGCAACCTGGCGTGCCGCTGGTGACTTCACAGCTGTGGAGCAGAACCGCATTCGCTTTCATTTTCGATGCGTTGATCTGCATGCGTTTACGGGCGGTCGGGATATTCGGCGGTGAATCCTGATTGCTTGCCTGGCAAGAATCGCCGGTCACTTCACCTAAATCACGGAACGGTTTACCCACCAAATCTTCAGCATTCGTAATGATTCGAACTGGCGTTGGACGCGGCGGCTTCGGTTTTGCTGGTTCTGTTTTAGGCGGGGTTGCTGTGCTTTGAACAGGTTCGACAGGAGATCTGCTTAGCATTGAACAGCCGCTCAACATGAGTGCTAAAAAACAGATCGGTAAAGCACGCATAATATGTCCTCAATAAATGATCTTAACGCCGCTTATTGAATCAGGAGCTTGCACAAATGACAAGACGGGCATGCGCCCGTCCTGAAGGATATTGCTAACGGGTAAAATTACCAGCCTTTCACCGCGCCGCCATTGAAGACTTTGTTCGCTGCTTCGTAGACTTCATCAGACTGATAAGCCTGAACGAATTTCTTCACGTTTTCAGCGTCTTTGTTGTCTTCACGGGTCACGATCAGGTTAACGTACGGGGAATCTTTATCTTCAACAAAGATACCATCTTTTGCCGGGGTCAGGTTGATCTGGCTGGCATAGGTGGTGTTGATAACGGCCAGCGCGATCTGTGCATCGTCCAGAGAACGCGGCAGTTGCGGAGCTTCCAGCTCAACAATTTTCAGGTTTTTCGGGTTCTCGGTGATATCCAGAGCCGTCGGCAGCAGGCCAACACCGTCTTTCAGTTTGATCAGACCTTGTTTCTGCAGCAGCAGCAGGGAACGGCCAAGGTTAGTCGGGTCGTTAGGTACGGCAACCTGAGCGCCTTCCTGCAGTTCATCAATAGATTTGATTTTTTTGGAGTAGCCCGCGATCGGGTAAACAAAGGTATTGCCGACAGCAACCAGCTTGTAGCCGCGATCTTTGATCTGCTGATCCAGGTACGGTTTGTGCTGGAAGGCGTTAGCGTCGATGTCGCCTTTGCTCAGCGCTTCGTTCGGCAGCACGTAGTCGTTGAAAGTGACCAGCTCAACGTCCAGGCCATATTTCTCTTTTGCCACTTTCTGTGCCACTTCGGCAACCTGCTGTTCAGCACCGACGATGACGCCGACTTTAATATGGTTCGGATTCTTTTCGTCCTGACCACAACCTACCAGTGCCAGAGAGCCAATCAGGGCACCCACTGCCGCAAAGGTCTTGAATTTAAAAGCCATGTGTTTTTCCTTTCTTTCAGAGTCGTTGTGTTGTGAGCAACGTTATTTGTGAGTAACAGTTCGCACGATACGATCGCCTGCAAACTGAATTAAGTAAACCAGAATCACCAGCAGCGCCAGGACGGTATTCATCACAATGGCGTTATAGCCAATGTAGCCGTACTGGTAACCAATCTGCCCCAGACCGCCAGCACCCACGGCACCGCCCATCGCGGAATAACCTACCAGGGTAATTAAGGTAATCGTTGCCGCATTGACCAGACCTGGCAGCGCTTCCGGCAGCAGTACCTTACGGATGATCTGCATCGGGGTTGCGCCCATTGCGCGGGAGGCTTCAATCAGGCCGGTCGGGATTTCCAGCAGGGCGTTTTCCACCATACGGGCAATAAAAGGTGCGGCGCCGACGGTCAGAGGCACAATCGCAGCCTGAAGGCCAATAGAGGTTCCCACGATAATGCGGGTGAACGGGATCATCCAGACCAGCAAAATAATGAACGGGATCGAGCGGAAGATATTCACCAGCGCCGAAATGGTACGGTAGAGCTTTGCGTTCTCAGAAATTTGCCCCGGACGCGAGACGTACAGCAGAACGCCAACCGGAAGACCCAGCACAAAACCGAAGAAACCGGATACGAAGGTCATCGCCAGCGTTTCCCAGACACCGCGTGCCAGTAACCACATCATTGGTTCAGACATAACCCAGCACCTCTACTTTCACATGGTGTTCTTTAAGCCAGGCAATCGCGGCTTGCGTATCCTGCGGCTCGCCGTGCATTTCTGTCAGCATGATGCCGAACTTCACGCCACCGGCGTAATCCATCTGCGCACTAATAATATTGTTGTTCACGTTGTAGCGGCGTGCGGTTTCTGAAAGCAGTGGGGCATCGACCGATTGACCGGTGAACTCCATGCGTAACATCGGCACGGTGCCAGCCAGTGGCTGCTCTTTCAGGCGCTGCAGATAATCCTCGGGGATATCCAGGTGCAGTGTTGACTGAATAAATTGCTGCGCCAGCGGCGTTTTGGGATGAGAGAACACTTCGCTTACCGTGTCCTGCTCGATCAGCTCACCATTACTGATAACGGCAACGCAATCGCAAATGCGCTTCACGACATCCATTTCATGGGTGATGAGCAGAATTGTCAGGTCCAGACGACGGTTGATGTCTTTCAACAATTCCAGAATGGAACGGGTGGTTGCCGGATCCAGTGCGCTGGTGGCTTCATCACACAGCAGCACTTTCGGGTTGCTCGCCAGTGCGCGGGCAATGGCCACACGCTGTTTTTGACCACCGGAGAGGTTTGCCGGATAGCTGTCGTGCTTGTCGCCCAGTCCAACCAGGTCCAGCAACTCTTTGACGCGACGGTTAATCTCTTCGCGCGGCGTGTTATCCAGCTCAAGCGGCAGCGAGACGTTGCCAAACACGGTGCGGGAAGAGAGTAAATTAAAGTGCTGGAAGATCATGCCAATCTGGCGGCGAGCTTTGGTTAGTTGTGCTTCGGAGAGGGCGGTCAGCTCCTGGCCGTCAACCTGGACGCTACCCTGGGACGGGCGCTCAAGCAGGTTAACGCAGCGAATAAGCGTACTTTTACCGGCACCTGAGGCACCAATGACGCCATAAATTTGCCCGGCAGGAACATGCAGGCTGACATTGTTCAGCGCCTGAATGGTGCGAGTTCCCTGCTGGAACACTTTGGTTATATTGGAAAGTTTAATCATCAGATTATTTTTATCGTATGAGAGTTAGCCGTGGCATTTTGTTCTGCCTGTTACGGGTGATGCCCGTAAACAAAGCGGATGTTAAGGCATCCAGACGGCTAAATCAATCGAACCCTGCGCGATGAGCACTTTCCTGTGCTGTGAAACATGAGATACTACGCCCACATGCCTTTTTCAGGAGCAACCCGGTGGCAAAATCAGTACCTGCAATTTTCCTCGACCGTGATGGCAGTATTAATGTCGACCACGGTTATGTGCACGAAATTGATGATTTCGAATTTATAGACGGTGTCATCGATGCCATGCGCGAACTGAAAGCTATGGGCTTCGCGCTGGTCGTGGTGACCAACCAGTCCGGTATTGCGCGCGGTAAATTCACCGAAGCTCAGTTTGAAACGCTGACAGAATGGATGGACTGGTCGCTGGCCGATCGCGATGTTGAACTGGATGGTATCTATTATTGTCCGCATCACCCGCAGGGTACGGTAGAAGAGTTCCGCCAGACATGTGACTGCCGTAAACCACATCCGGGCATGCTCATCTCTGCACGCGACTATCTGCACATTGATATGTCTGCTTCTTATATGGTGGGCGACAAAGTAGAAGATATGCAGGCAGCTGCTGCTGCCGATGTGGGAACGAAAGTTCTGGTGCGTACCGGAAAGCCTGTCACGCCTGAGGCAGAAAATGCGGCTGATTGGGTGATTAATGGCCTTGCAGACCTGCCAGCAGCCATCAAAAAGCACCAAAATAGCCATTGTGATGAAAAGATGAGCGGTTGAAGTAAAAATGCATTTTTCCGCTTGTCATTCGTCGAGCGCCCCCTATAATGCGCCTCCATCGACACGGCGGATGTGAATCACTTCACACTAAGTAGCCGGTTCGGTTGAAGAGAAAAACCTGAAAATAAACGGTTGACTCTGA
>NZ_CBFFRL010000227.1:0-6628 GCF_965644215.1 Phytobacter sp. V69 | reverse complement strand
GTCATGATAATAGGGCCTTCTGATTAGAAGGCCCTATTATCAATGATTTTTATCCTCGTGACGACACTATCTAATCAAATAAAAATATATTATTGATCGACAAAACCGATCGAATGATCACTTTTTGATCTCGCCCAGCATGAGAGATAAGCACCCGGCAGCAAAAACGACTACCGGGTGACAGATTAACGCTTAAGGGGCAGCCCAGCCGTTTCGCGGGCCCGAAGGACAGTCAGGAAGGTAATCAGCGCAGCAGCCATCACATAATACGCCGGCGAGAATTTATCCCCCGTTGAAGTGATGAGCCAAATAGAGAACCACGGCGTAATGCCGCCGAAGAATGCGACAGCGAAATTATAGGCAATCGACAACCCACCATAACGCACGCTGGTGGGAAAGAGTTCCGCCATTGCAGCACTACAGGCACCGTCAAAGGCCGCAATAAACGCCCCAAGCATGACCATCGCCAGCACCGCAGAAAGCATATCGCCGTTGGCCATCAGCATCATTGCCGGGTAGCTCAACAGAATGAAACCTCCACATCCCGCCAGCATCAACGGCTTACGGCCAAATTTATCGGATAAATAGCCCATAAACGGCACCAGCACGGCGACGGAAAATAAACCGATCGTCGTGATGGCGTAAGAGTCCAGCTTTGAGTAATGCAGCTCGGTGGAGAGATAACCGGGCATAAAGGTTTGTAGCGTCCAGTGACCAACCGCTTTGATGACCACAAAACCCACGCAAAAGAGCAGCGCCGCCCAGGCATGTGTTACCGCAGAGCGCAACGGTGTGGCATCGGTTTGCCCCTGTTTCTGCGCTTCCAGAAATTCGGGTGAATCCTCCAGATGGGTTCGCAGATAGAGCCCCACCCAACCCAGCGGCCCGGCGATCAGGAACGGAATACGCCAGCCCCAGTCATTCATGGCGCTTTCCCCCAGCGATGCCGTCAGCAGAAAGACCAGACCGGAACCCACGACAAATGCCATAAAGCCAAAGTTATCGATCCAGCAGGTAAAATAGCCGCGTTTATTATTGGGTGCGTATTCCGCCAGATAGGTCGTTGCCCCCGAGCTTTCACCTCCCGCTGCAAATCCCTGCACAAGACGAGTAATCACCAGCAGCACGGTGGCGGTAATACCAATCTGGTGATAGGTCGGTAACAGTCCCATCACAAAGGTCGCCCCGGAGGTAAGCAATATGACGGTAGCGAGGACTTTTTGCCGCCCTTTCCGATCGCCAAGTGAGCCAAAAAACAGACCTCCGAGCGGGCGCATCACAAAGCCCGCGCCAAAGACCGCGAACGAAGATAACAGCGCCACGCTGGGGTTTTCCGCGTGGAAGAATTGTAAGCCGATGATGGCGGCGAGCGTTCCGTAGAGGCCAAAATCAAACCATTCCACAAAATGGCCGACGCCCGTAGCCAGCAGAACTTTGCGTAATTTGCGTGACGTAGTGGCATCCTCCGGCAAAACCGTCCGTTCGAGAGATTGCTGCGCAGGCTGTGTCATAGCCCCTCCATTGATGACGGTGTTTCTATAATAGATATACTATCTACACTGCCCGTACGAATTTCGCACAGCGGATAACGCCCAAAATGTGATAGCCGCCCTGCTTTCTCAATGAAAAACCAAAGACGATCACATTTCTTTTAAGCAAAAAATAAGCCCCGCAACCAGGCGAGGCTTAATAATAACGGCATGTTGATACCGCTACAGCGGTCATCTTTATACACGTTTTTTTGGCATCATGCGCAATAACGTATTGTCTTTGAAGAAATAATGGTGCGCAAGCGCGGCTAAAGCATGCAAAGCGATGACATAATAACCCAGCATCGCCAGCGTCACGTGGTATCCCTTAAGCATATCCACCAGATCGAAATTGGCCTCAGCGGCGTGCGGCATCGGCAGACCAAAGGCAATCCAGTTGCCGCCGCGGTTGTACATCATCAGCAAACCCAGAATCGGCAGTACGATGAACAACAGGTAAATAACCAGATGACCCAGATGCGCCAGGCCTGTCATCATTGGCGACGGTTTTGGCACAATCGGCGGTGTTGGCGTCTTTAAACGAACGAGCAATCGCGTCACCATCAGCACCAGAATGCTTATACCGCAGGAAACATGCGCAATATTGAAGTACGGACGGTACGCACGCGGCGCAAAACCACGAAACTCCATGGCGCAATACGTCACAATGACCAGAAGAAATACCAGCCAGTGTATGGCGATTTGAAGCCCGGAAAACTTGCTGCGCATAAGAGAATCCTGCAACTAAACAAACAGAAGGCCAACATACCGGGCTTTTCTTAAAAATTCATTAACTTTTCTTTATCAATTATCAACCGCTTACCGATGCATGAAAAGCCGTCATTTGCCGTTGCCGCTAACCCCGGCTATGCCTGGTGAAGTGAAAATTTTGAACCCAACGCCCGAAAAATCCGTTAACTTTGCGAGCCCTGCGTCACTAAACCTGGCAAACAGTAATTACATCACAACGCGAGTTACGTTTCTGGCAACCCTGCCGTGCACGCAGGCACTGACGGCAGAGTTTATCTTTCGGCACGTTATGTCAGAACAGCTGATCCCTTCCAGCCCGGCCTTGCTAATGGCAAAGTTGAAGTGATTGTGAGCTACAACTGATCCCAATAAGATCGTGACGTGCCTTTTGCTTTTTGTCTGGCACACCATTTCTGTTCTCTCCGCTATGATATAAACCTTCGTTTCAATGTCTGGAGATACGGCGTGAAACACATCAGTACGCAAGAATTAGTCGCCCTTATGCAAGATGCGGTTAAACGTTGCGCGACATTTCCCGTCTGGCCGCAGGGTGAAGCGCCTGGTGCCATAGCCAGCACGACTGTCTTGCAACTCGAAGAAAATCATACCGGTCCATCCGCGTTTGACCGTTCTGTCACTGGCGTTCGTGCGCCGCAGATTACCGTTTATGCACCAGAAAATCCCAACGGTGTAGGTCTCCTGGTCACGCCGGGCGGCTCATATCGCCGCGTGGTGCTGGATAAAGAAGGCAGCGCGCTGGCCCCGCTCTTTAATGCCCGCGGTTACACGCTTTTTGTGATGACCTACCGCCTGCCGGGTGACGGCCATATCGAAGGGGCTAATGCGCCGTTGGCCGATGTCCAGCGTGCTATGCGAACACTGCGGGCACGTGCGCAGGAGTGGCAGCTTGATCCGGATCGTTTAGGCGTGCTGGGGTTTTCTGCGGGTGGCCATGCCGCCGCAAGTCTGGGAACACGCTACGCGGAAAAGGTCTATCCAATACTGGATGATATCGATGGGCAGAGCGCCCGTCCGGCGTTTATGGCTCTGGTATATCCGGTCATCACCATGCGTGAAGCGATTGACCATCCCGGTTCACGCCATGAACTTATTGGCGATACGCCGACGGAACAACAGATTCACCATTATTCGTTAGAAGAGCGCGCAGACAGCAACACTCCCCCGACCTTTTTACTCCATGCCGTCGATGACCCGGCGGTGAAGGTGGAAAACAGCGTGGTGATGTTTACCGCATTGCGCCGTCTCGGTGTCCCAGTGGAGATGCACCTGTTCGAACAAGGCGCACATGGTTTTGGTATTCGTGATGCGCAGGGATTGCCCGCCGCCGTGTGGCCGGATCTGATGATGAACTGGATTGAAACAAAGGTATGAATCGTGGGGTCCCGGATGCGGCGGCAAACCGCCTTATCCGGGCTAGGCGATCGTGCCGCCCACGAAATTTGTACGGTGCGGTTGCGTATCCCTGAGTAGCCCTGGTAAGCGAAGCTCCACCGGGGAATTCCCGGATGCGGCGGCAAACCGTCTTATCCGGGTTACGCGATCGTGCCTCCCGTGAAATTTGTGCGGTGCGGTTGCGTATACCTTAGTAGCCCCGGTAAGCGCAGCACCACCGGAGATGTCCCGTTACGCCTGCAAATACACCATCTGGGTTTGCAGGTACTCTTCCAGGCCGTGCTTACCATCCGCACCACCAATTCCCGACTTACGCCAGCCCGCATGGAAACCCTGCATCGCTTCGAAGTTCTCACGGTTGATGTAGGTTTCACCGAACTTCAGCCCTTTTATGGCCTTCATCGCGGTGTTCAGGTTTTGCGTATAAACCGATGACGTCAGCCCGTAATCGCTGTCATTGGCCATCGCCAGCGCCTCTTCCAGCGTGTCGAACGACACAACCGGCAGCACCGGACCAAAGGTCTCTTCATGCATGATGGACATGTCCTGGCGCACATCCAGCAACAACGTCGGCGGGTAGAAATAGCCTTTGCCTTCTACCGCTTTGCCACCGAGCACCACGCGCGCCCCTTCCGCCACCGCACGAGCTACTTTGGACTCCACGCGCTCAAGAGCGGCTGCGTTGATCAGTGGTCCCATCGCGATGTCATTACGCTGGCCCGGATTACCAAATTGCACCGCTTTCATCGCCTCGCCCAGACGGTTAACAAAACGGTCGTAGATACCTTTCTGTACGTAGACACGTTCGGCGCAGTTACAGACCTGCCCGGTGTTGATCACGCGGGAATCGACGATCGCTTTCACCGCCAGTTCCAGGTCGGCATCGTCAAGAACGATAGCCGGGGCTTTACCGCCCAGTTCCAGGCACACTTTGGTGATATTTTTCGCCGCCGCGGTCATGATCTTTTCACCCGCGACCACGCTACCCGTCATGCTGACCATTGCCACCTTCGGGTTGCCTGCCAGCTCCTGACCGACGGTTTCACCGCGACCCAGCACCAGGTTAAAGACCCCTTTTGGCAGCCCAACCTCATGTACCACCTGGGCAAACGCGATGGCGTTATTCGGGGTGAATTCGCTCGGTTTGATCACAATGCTATTGCCGGTGATCAGCGCCGGCGCCAGTTTGCGGGCAATCAGGAAGAACGGGAAGTTCCACGGCAGGATCCCGGTGGTGACGCCCAGCGGACGTTTGAAAACAAAGATATTTTCGCCCGGACGGTCGCTTTGTAAGATTTCCCCTTCGTAGCGGCGCGCCCACTCTGACATGTAGTCTATATAATCGGCGGTGAAATTGACTTCCACCTCTGCCAACTGCTGGATTTTCCCGCCTTCGGCGACGATCAACGCGCTGATTTCGCTCGCTCTGGCACGGATACCGGCCGCAATTTTGCGCAACCATCCGGCACGTTCAATCGCGGGCAATGCTTCCCACGCAGGCTGCGCTTTATCAGCAGCATCAATTGCTTTGAGCGCATCTTCCGCAGTTCCATCCGGGATACGTGAAAGCAACTCTTCTGTCGCCGGATTGGTGACATCAATCCAGGCATCGCCCTGCCAGGTAACAAATTGACCATCGATATACATAGGGTGCTGTACGGGTGCTGTCATGACCTGCTCCTGTAATGACATTGTTTTTAACAAGTGAACTCATTGTTAAAAATCTACAAGTGCACGGCCCATTTCCCAGGTTGGTGAGTGAGTTTTGTGAGTTAACTCATAAAAGAAAAGCATAAACGCAACAATGAAATAACATCGAATCAACAATGACTGCCCGTTTGCGCCAGCATCGACGCAAACGGGCAGACTTTAGCTTAATGAACGGGTGCGCAGCGTTTCGTTAAGCACGTCATCGGCTTGCAGAACCTGCCAGGCGTTTTCGACCTCCGGGGGAAAATCGACGTGAGCAATAAAATCACGTCCCGCCGGGCCGTAGCCCAGCGCGTCATCTCTCAGGCGTGGTACTTCACCCAGAATTAGCGACAAATAGCGCTCAACGGTCCACAGCCCCTCTGCCGGAGGTAAAAATGCCAGCCCAACGCTGGTGTTGATCAGTTCAGGGACGACACCGGGGTAACTCAACCAGTGAGGCGCATTTGCGCAACCCTGACTAACCCGGGCAAAAGTCGCCATCGTCCTGCGCTGCATAGTGGGATCCTGAATCACCAGCGCGGTGGTGAGTTCCATTCCGCGCGAACAGATTAGATCGACGGTGAAACGTGCATTTTCGCCACAGTTGGTCGATTGATCTTCAACGATGATGTTGTCAGCCGGAATGCCCCAAAATTGTTGGGCAATATCGACCAGAATCGCCGCTTCCGGCCTGCCGGTTGTGCGCAGCAGGTTGTATTGCGGATGGCGCGCCACTGCCGCATACAGGAAGGTCGTGGAATGCCCGACGCCACCACTGATCACTAAAGGAAGATTAGTGCGCGAGGCAATATCGAAGGCCGTATCGATTAACGGAATCACCGCATTACCTGCGAGAATCACCGCATCTGCACGCACAGGTTCTGGCTTGCTGGCAAAGTCATTTTGCGCCAGCCACTGCCCCAGGGTATTGGCGGCTGCCAGGGTCTGTTCAGGTAAGCAGGGAAAAATCATCATGGATAGAGCCCTCCATTTTTAAACTCCATTACAGATTAGTTAAGCATTACTACATCGTAAAGTGCGATAGAGATCACACGAAATCCCTGCGCGCGATGGGGCGCTATTATGCGGCTACGTCCCGGTAAGTTGCTATATTTAGCGCACTTCCACGCAAAATTGCCGCGCTCTAATACACTTGAATTATTCATCCTGCTAGATAGTGTCGTCACAAGATTTTAGCCCAGAGAGCGATGCATCTGATCTGGACGGCAGCGAGAAATGAGGCC
>NZ_CBFFRL010000226.1:0-6643 GCF_965644215.1 Phytobacter sp. V69 | reverse complement strand
ATTCAGGCAACCGTCTGTGGTGTTTGCAGAGCTAAGATTGGCGGCTTAGCGTTGCACTTCGGAGTTGAATCCGCCTCATGCTCAATCTGACGGCAAAAATCGCACGCCAGCTTAAAAAGAAATTCAGCATTTTATTCATCGACTGGGAAGCACAATTCAGCCATACCATCGAGCATGTCGAGCAGATGCGTGAAGCGTACAGCGATGTCACCGAACGTTTTTTTTGGGTGGCTCTGCCGCTGACCACGCAAAATAGTTTGTCGCAATTTTCGCCAACCTGGCAATGCTGGCAACCCGGCGTGGAATGGGTTCGTCAACCGCCAGAACACGCCATCACCGATCCGAAAGAGCTCCCCTTTTATGAACAGGGAATGACGTTTGAAGCCTTTGTCAGCGAGTTCGCCGACTGGTTCGCCAACCATCGTCCGGCAGCAATGATGATTGGCATCCGTGCGGATGAATCGTACAACCGTTTTTTGGCTATCGCCTCGGCGCGTAAAATGCGTTTTGCCGACGATAAACCCTGGACCACCGCCACCCCACGCGGACATGCCTGGTATATTTACCCGATTTATGACTGGAAAACAGCCGATATCTGGACCTGGTTTGGCAAAACCCGCACCCCCTACAACCGCCTGTATGACCTGATGTATCAGGCAGGCGTTCCGGCACGCTATATGCGCATTTGTGAACCTTTCGGCCCGGAGCAGCGCCAGGGCTTGTGGCTCTATCATGTCATCGGACCCGAACGTTGGGCCGTGATGTGTGAGCGCGTTAGCGGCGTGAGCAGCGGCGGGATTTACGCCGGCCAGGACAACCAGTTCTATGGCCACCGCAGGCTGACAAAACCCGCCCACTTAAGCTGGCGGGAGTATGGTCTGTTTTTACTCGACAGCATGCCGGAACAATCGGCAGAGCATTACCGCAACAAAATCGCCGTCTATCTGCGCTGGTTTGAAAAACAGGGTATAACGCGTATTCCCGACAGCCAGCCCAACGACGCTGGCGCGAAGGATGTCCCCTCCTGGCGCCGCATCTGCAAAGTGCTGCTGAATAATGATTACAGGTGCCGGGCTCTTTCTTTTAGCCCAACAAAAACAAGCAATTACAAACGCTATCACGAGCGAATCAAAAACAAAAGCAAGGAGTGGGGAATTCTATGCAACAGCGATTAATCGGTGACATCGACGCGTTCCTGCGCGCATTACCAGAAGAGGAACGGATTGAAGCCATCAATGCGTTTCGCCGCGCGCTTCATGAATTCAGCCCGTTTCGCGATCAACCTATCGACTGCGTTTTGTGGATTAAGAATGACAAAGTCGCCCCAAATGACTACAACCCCAACAATGTTGCGCCGCCGGAAAAGCGCCTGTTGCTCAAATCACTGGAGGCTGACGGGTTCACCCAGCCCATCGTGGTGATGGAAGACAGCCCGAATCATTTCGAGATTGTCGATGGCTTCCATCGCCACGAGCTGGGCAAAGGGAAGGCATCGCTGAAAAACAAGCTGAAAGGGTATTTGCCGGTCACCTGTCTGAACAGCAACAGATGCAGCGAATCCGATCGTATGGCGGCAACCATCCGTCATAACCGGGCGCGCGGACGCCACCAGATTAACGAAATGTCGGAAATCGTACGCGAACTCTCGCGGGCAGGATGGACAGAAGAGCGGATTGGTCAGGAACTGGGGATGGATGCAGATGAGGTATTGCGCCTTAAACAAATCAACGGCCTGACAGAACTCTTCGCAGGCCGTCGATTCTCTCGTGCGTGGACGGTTAAATAGTTATAGTTTGCATAACCGCTCTGCGGCCGCCAGCAGCGTCGATTCCTGTTTTGCAAAGCACAGACGAATAAGCTTATGCGGGAACGGATCGGCGCAGAATACCGACAACGGGATGGCCGCTACGCCCACCTCTTTGGTCAACCACTGACAGAAGCTCACATCATCGAGATCGGAAATGGCGCCGTAATCCGCCAGCAGGAAGTACGTGCCTTCACACGGCAGGATCTCCAGCCGGCTGCGGCTCAGCGCGTTAACCAGCACATCACGACGCTCACGGTAGAATTCCGGTAACTGGCGATAATGTTCCGGCTCCTCACGCAACATATCCGCCAGCGCCAGCTGTGCCGGGGTATTCACGGAGAAGGTCAGATACTGGTGCACTTTACGCAGTTCCGCGCTAATCGCCGCCGGTGCCACGCAGTAGCCCACTTTCCAGCCAGTCATATGGAAAGTTTTACCAAACGAGGAGACGGCAATCGCCCGCTGACGCAGCTGTGGGTGCGCCAGTACGCTGGCATGCCCCTCTTCGGCAAAGCAGATGTGCTCATACACTTCATCGCTCAGCACATAAATTTCTTTGTCGCCAATCGCCTGCCACAGGGCCGCGAAATCATCCTTGCGCCATACCGTGGCTGACGGGTTATGCGGCGTATTGAGGATAACCAGGCGGGTTTTGTCGCTCAGCAGTTCGGCAAACGCCTGCCAGTCCACACGGAAATGCGGCGGCTGCAGGGCAATACGTTTCAACACACCGCCGGACAATTCCACCGCCGGCGCATAGCTGTCATAACTTGGGTCAAAACAGATAACGTCATCGCCCTGACGCACCAATGCCGTAATCGCCGCGTATAACGCTTCCGTTGCCCCGGCGGTCACGGTGATGTCGCTGGCGGCATCGGGTTTATAACCATAGAGTTCTTCGGTCTTGTCGGCGATGGCATCGCGCAGAGCCTGTACGCCGGTCATCGGCGCGTACTGGTTCGCCCCTTGCGCTACGTGGTACGCCAGACGCTCCTGAAGGTAACGAGGACCATCAAAATCCGGGAATCCCTGAGACAGGTTAATAGCCTTATACTGCTGCGCCAGTGCACTCATTTGCGTGAAAATTGTGGTGCCTAAGGCGGGAAGTTTACTCTGCGGAATCAGTACGTTATCGCTCATCGTTGCGTGCCTGCGTGTAATACTCATGTTGCTGACACTATAACACGATGTTAGTATTTGGCAATCAAGACGCTTAGACGTCTAAACCATAAGAATATTCCTGCCGACGCGCAACCAGGAAGACTATGACAAATAACCTGCAACTCCACGATCTCGTCAGCGCCTGTCACTGGATAGGCCAAAAAGGCTGGGCCCCCGCTACCGGCGGCAATATGTCGGTGCGTGAAGATGAACACTGGTGCTGGCTAAGTGAATCCGGCAAAGACAAAGGTAGCCTGACCACGGCGGATTTTCTGCAAGTCTCTATTGCCGATAATCATGCCCCGTCGGGACGTAAACCATCTGCCGAAACGGGCCTGCATACCCTGATTTATCGCTTGTTTCCAGACGCGAATGCGGTTCTGCATGTGCATACGGTGAACGCCACCGTGCTGTCACGCATTGAGCCTGCGTCTGAGCTGCTGATCAGCGGTTTCGAAATGCAAAAATCGCTGCGTGGACAAACGACGCATCTTGATACCGTGCCGATTGCAATTTTCGATAACACCCAGGATATTGATGCCCTCGCCCGCCATATTGAACACTACGCGCAAGAACGTCCGTTGAACTATGGCTTCTTGCTGCGTGGTCACGGTCTGACCTGCTGGGGGCGCGACGTGGCAGAAGCGCGTCGCCATCTGGAAGGACTGGAATTTTTATTTGAATGCGAAATGCAGCGCCGTCTGCTGGAGAAATAATGATCCGCGCGATAGTTACCGACATAGAAGGCACCACCAGCGATATTCGCTTTGTGCACAACGTGTTATTTCCCTATGCCCGCGAACGCCTGCCGGCTTTTCTGAACGCACAGCAGTATCACGAACCGGTAAAAACCATCCTCGATAACCTGCGGGAAGAGGTAGCACAGCCGGACGCGACCACCACCGTTCTGCTCGACACACTGCTGCAGTTTATGGATGAGGATCGCAAATCCACGCCGCTGAAAGCGCTGCAGGGCATTATCTGGCGCGATGGCTATGTGAATGGCGACTTTACCGGTCATCTCTACCCGGACGTGCTGCCCGCGCTGGAAAAATGGAAAGCCAAAGGCATTGATCTTTATGTTTATTCCTCTGGCTCTGTCGCCGCGCAAAAACTGTTATTTGGCTACAGCGACGAAGGTGATATTACTCATCTGTTCAGCGGTTACTTTGACACCCTGGTCGGTGCGAAGCGTGAAATACAGTCTTATCGCAACATTGCTGAACAGCTGGGCGTGCCGCCAGTACAAATCCTGTTCCTCTCTGATATCCACGAGGAGCTGGACGCCGCCGAACAGGCTGGTTTTCGCACCCTGCAGTTGATTCGTGGCGACAACGATGCCACGAGCCATCATCACCAGGTACCTTCTTTCGACCACATTAAGCCGGAGCAGATCCCCTCATGAGCGCACTGACGATTTATTCTGACAAAGACGCCAGCAAGCCCGCCTGGCACAGCACCGACGCCACCGAGATTCAGCAGAAGCTGAATGCGAAAGAGGTGCGTTTTGAACGCTGGGAAGCCGACCGCGACCTGGGTGCCAATCCGTCACCGGAGACGGTGATCACCGCCTATCAGCACGCCATCGACAAGCTGGTCGAGGAAAAAGGCTACCAGAGCTGGGATGTGATCAGCCTGCGTGCGGATAACCCGCAAAAAGAGGCGATGCGCGCCAAGTTCCTCAACGAACACACCCACGGCGAAGATGAAGTGCGTTTCTTCGTGGAAGGTGCCGGGCTGTTCTGCCTGCATATCGGCGACGAGGTGTATCAGGTGCTGTGCGAGAAGAACGACCTGATCTCCGTACCCGCAGGCACCCCGCACTGGTTTGATATGGGCTCCGAACCCAACTTCACCGCCATCCGTATTTTCGACAACCCGGAAGGCTGGATTGCCCAGTTTACCGGCGATGCGATTGCGGACGGGTATCCGAAGCTGGCGTGATTGAATCCGGGAAAGCCCCCGGATGACGGCGTAAACGCCTTATCCGGGCTACCACGCTGCCAATGGTATCATGTACGCCTTTTCTTCGCGCTCACCGTTCGACCTTAACCCTCTGAGTTGTCTGCTACATTCCGTATTTATGATTCAGAGATCCCACTCACCTCAGCAGAGTCGCTAGTGGGATCCTGATTCGAAACCCGGCGGTTATTTTTCACCAATCCATTGCAATACCTCTTCCACCTCAACGTCCCCCCGTCTCGCCAGATGCACAAACTCCACCACATCCAGCCTTCTTTCGCCGTTTTCAACCTTGGCGATAAATGACTGCGGTTTACCCAATACCTGCAAGCTGTGCTTGTGTAATGCCACGAGCCTTACGGGCATTTTTGAGTGCGGTGATAACCCTCTGATATTCTTCCCTGTAAACAGATGCCATAACGTCGATCCCTTTTCTCTGACTTTTGGCGAAACACCCTACCCATTCCCGTAGCCCTGCTTTTCTCCTGCTAAACGCGGCCTATACTTGCTCTCTTTGCGAAAGCGATTCACAGGGAAGGAAAAATGAAGAAAGTCATATTGATGCTGTTGATGATGGTGCTGAGCGGTTGTGCCACCACGGTGCCGATGCCGAAAGAGGATACCCTCAATTACCTGCGGGTGATGGATAACAATATTACGGTCCTGTCAGACAAGCACGGCTATGTATTCCAGCGCGATAAGACCCACGACGTCTATAACGACTACAAAGCCTTTTATGACGAATTCGGTGACAAAAGCCCCGGCGTAGCGGTGTTTTTTGTGGTGAAAGGTAAGGATGTCACAGCGGAGTATCGGGCAATTGTTGATGCCACCCAGTTAACACCCACGCAGACGGACAGGCTGAAATATCACTACAACGCCCATGTGATGGAGTCCGGGAAAACGCTGGTGGCGGTGTTTAAAGCGCAGGGTCACATCTATGGCGCACTGCATTTCCGTACCTCAGAGGCGACGAAGTTAGCAACGCCAGTCACCGTGACCATCACCGATAAAACGGAGCAAAATATCAGTTATGTGGCCCCGTTGATGATCCCCATTTTCCCGCTGGTGATGATGTACGGTTGCGCGAAGGGGCCGTGTGTTTGACGGATTGCCCCTCACCCTACCCCTCTCCCACGGGGAGAGGGAACCGTTATCGCCCCGGGATGACACGAAGCGCAAAATTCGTAGCCCGGCTAAGCGCAGCGCCAGCCGGGGGAATTCAGCGCATTACATGCGGACCAGTACCCTGACGCGCATCTGCACAAAAAAGGCGGGCACCAGCACTTCGAGCAGAAACAGCACCAGGCTTATCTTTTGGTTATCCTCACCCGGACGCCAGTTCCCCAGGATGGCTGAGAGCACAAAAAACGCCACGCCCGCCGTCAGCATCGCAATGCCATACAGACGATTAGCCCGATACCACAGTTTCTCATCATTGATAATTCGAGCCGTTCGCACCCCATACCAGCGGTTCGGTTTCACCTTCTGCAAAAGCAGTGGAACAGCCAGCGCCATCAGCACCAGGCTGGCGATACTCAGCCAGATAAAATTCATATCCATCAAAAACGCTCCCTTTTCTTGTTCGGTTTAATTACAAATTCGCTATCAGGCGCGCGTGCAGCTTCATCATGTTTGAACATTAGCGCCCTTACAGGGCGAGCGTCACCGCTTCGCGGTTCCGATGGTATTCATGATCGGCATACCGTTTTA
>NZ_CBFFRL010000225.1:0-6663 GCF_965644215.1 Phytobacter sp. V69 | reverse complement strand
AAAAACGTGTGTTTTTAGTCATCCTGTTTACCTCTCTCTCAAAGAGTTTAGTCTCCAGGATTCCCGGGGCGGTTCACCCGGCGCGTTTGGCTGTGTACTTTGTGAACGGAAAGCACGAGCCCAGCCACACACCCTTACGTTCAACCTACTGAAAAAAATAATCTTTACGCGACACAATAGAATGCATGTAAACTAATGTTTACGATGTTAAGCAATCTTGATGAAATGAATGAGAGTCAAAGCGGGATTTATTTCGCACTTTTACCCCGCTGGTTCACATTTCAAAATAGCGATAAATAACGTCGTTCACCGAACGTTCCGAATTGTGTGTTTCCCTTGCTCATTCTTTTATTTATTCGCGCGCAAAAGAAATCACAACCACATGAATATATTGATAATTATATTTTAATTGTGAACCTCATCACCTGTTTTACAACACGGCCAAAACGCCGAAAAATCAATTACGACCCGGCTATTCCTTTTGTGATTTCTTTATCGCATGATGCGTTTGCCAAATGATTCCCGGGAAAGGGAAATGACAATAAGACACCTCCAGAATTAACTGGAGGAATGCGACCGCTATAACTTTTTAAATCACAGAACTCACTGGAGATATAAAATGATCTATCCGGCAGAACCATTCCGTATTAAAAGTGTTGAAACCGTCTCAATGATTCCCCGTGACGAACGTCTTAAAAAAATGGAAGAAGCAGGTCTGAATACCTTCTTATTAAATTCCAAAGATGTGTATATCGACCTGCTGACGGATAGCGGCACCAACGCCATGAGCGACAAACAGTGGGCAGGCATGATGATGGGTGACGAAGCCTACGCGGGCAGCGTCAACTTCTACCATCTGGAAGCCACCGTTCGTGAGTTATTCGGCTTCAAACATATTGTGCCGACCCACCAGGGTCGCGGTGCGGAAAACCTGTTATCACAGCTGGCGATCAAACCGGGCCAGTACGTGGCGGGCAATATGTACTTCACCACCACCCGCTATCACCAGGAAAAAAATGGCGCCGCCTTTGTCGATGTCGTGCGTGACGAAGCCCATGACGCCACCCTGAACGTACCGTTTAAAGGCAATATCGATCTCAACAAACTGCAAAAGTTGATCGATGAAAAAGGCGCGAAAAATATTGCCTATATCTGCCTGGCGGTGACCGTAAACCTGGCAGGCGGGCAGCCGGTGTCGATGGAAAACATGCGTGCCGTGCGTGAGCTTACCAGCGCCCATGGTATCAAGGTCTATTACGACGCCACCCGCTGCGTTGAGAACGCCTATTACATCAAAGAGCAAGAAAAAGGCTTTGAAAACAAGAGTATCAAAGAGATCGTGCATGAGATGTTCAGCTATGCCGACGGCTGCACCATGAGCGGTAAGAAAGACTGCCTGGTGAACATCGGCGGCTTCCTGTGCATGAACGATGATGAACTGTTCTCTCAGGCCCGTGAGCTGGTGGTGGTTTACGAAGGGATGCCGTCTTACGGCGGTCTGGCCGGACGCGACATGGAAGCGATGGCGATTGGTTTGCGTGAAGCGATGCAATTCGAATACATCGAGCACCGTATTAAGCAGGTGCGTTACCTCGGCGACAAACTGAAAGCCGCGGGCGTACCGATCGTTGAGCCGGTTGGCGGCCACGCAGTATTCCTCGACGCCCGTCGCTTCTGCCCACACCTGAGCCAGGAAGAGTTTCCGGCCCAGAGCCTGGCGGCAAGCATTTATGTCGAAACCGGGGTGCGCAGCATGGAGCGCGGTATTATCTCGGCCGGACGTAGCAAAGAGACCGGCGAGCACCATAAACCGAAACTGGAAACCGTGCGTCTGACCATTCCGCGCCGCGTTTATACCTACGCGCATATGGATGTCGTCGCCGACGGAATTATTAAACTGTACAAACACAAAGAGGATATTCGCGGGCTGCGTTTCACTTACGAGCCCAAACAACTGCGCTTCTTCACCGCCCGCTTTGAATATATTTAATTCGCTTTCCTGCCCCATGACCTCATGGGGCAGTTTTGTCTCTTGCCGATAAAAATGATGTTCGGACTTATATAACAAATACCCTGAATACTTCGTGTTGCTGCTACTGCACCTGCAACCTGAATGATGACGGGTAAAACGCATATTCAGGAATATCTATTATGGCCCTCTCTATATCCGAACCAATTCGTGACGCCGGGCTGACCAGCGGCGCCATGCTTGTGATTGCCACCGTGGTGGGTGGCGGTATGTTTTCACTGCCGATTGCGATGGCGGGCGTCTGGTTTCCCGGCGCAGCCCTGATCCTTATCGCCATTTCACTGATGATGCTGATGACCGGACTCATGCTGGTCGAGGTGAACCTGCATTTTGACGTTGGTGCCAGCTTTAATACCTTTACTCTTGAGCTGCTCGGTAAACGCTGGAATTTTGTTGTCGGCCTCGCCTTCGGTTTTGTGTTGTATATCCTGACCTACGCCTATATTTCCGGTTCTTCGGCGGTATTATCCAACACCATTGCCAAATACAGCGGGATGACGCTACCTTCCCATATGTCGATTATTTTGGTCAGCGTGCTTGTCAGCCTGATTGCGTGGTACAGCTCGCTGCTGGTTGGGCGGATTACCACCGTGCTGATCTTCGGTAAATTTATCGCCTTTTTCGCCACCTTTTCCGGCATGATCGGCACCATCAATATCAATAATCTGCTCGATACCGCCAGCGTCGCCCTGCCGCAAACTCGCTATCTGCCCTATGTCTTAATGACGCTGCCGTTTTGCATTATCTCCTTTGGCTTTCATGGCAACGTGCCAAGCCTGGTGAAGCTGTACGGCAAAGAGAATATTCATCACATCAAAAACTCCGTCATTATCGGGACGCTTTTTGCGCTGATCCTCTATATTTTCTGGCTGGCGGTGACGATGGGTAATATCAGCCGCGCCGACTTTTCACCGATTATCGCTAAAGGCGGCAATATCGATGTTTTTGTTGAGGCGATTGGCGGGATTTTTACCAGCCGCTATATGGAATTGATTCTGACGTTTTTCGGTAACTTTGCCGTTGCCAGTTCCCTGCTGGCGGCCACGCTCGGCTTGTTTGACTACATTGCCGACCTGTTCCATTTCCCCAATAACGGTATCGGGCGTGGCAAAACCGCCATTGTGACCTACCTGCCACCGGCGGCGGTGTGCCTGTTCTTCCCTAACGGTTTTGTCCACGCTATCGGCTATGCCGGACTGGCGTTCACCATCTGGAGCGTGATCCTGCCGCCATTCCTGGTTAAAAGCGCCCGCCGTCGTTTTGCCACCGCCGCTTACCGCGCACCTTGTAATAACGCCGTACTCAACACCGTGATTATCTGCGGCGGGATCGTCTACTTAACCGTTATTCTTGAAGTCTTTGGCCTGCTTCCGGTTTTTCGCTGACGAGCACAGGCATGGAGGATGGCTATGTTTCTGACGCTTCTCCACTACCAGCAACCGCTGTTTTGCCGGTTCACGCTACTGCGCATTGCGGTGAGGCTTTTACACAGTATGGGATTGCGTAAAAAACCGATCTGCTGATAGAGAGGTTGATAACCCAGGGCCTGCGTTGCGGGCCTTTTTGCACAATAAATCTCCAAATCGTGAATGCTCTCTCGCGGCAATTGTTAACCCTTTCCATTCTCCTTTCCGCCAACCCGGCATCATGAACACCTTGCCCTGCGTGCGATAAACGCAGGCATCCCTCTGTATCTGAACGCACACTTCTTCAAGGAGTTACATGATGATCACTCGCCGTAACCTACTACGTGCGCCGCCACCACATTGATGGCTACGGGCAGCGTACTGACCTCGCCCCGAACGCAGGCCGCCACGCCGGTCGCCCAGGCTTCATCCGCCGTTGCCGCAAAGCCCCAGCGCATTATCGCGCTGGAAGAACACTTTATGTTGCCGGATTTTCTCGGCTACTTACGCGAAACCCAGCAAAACCTGCGCGCCGGGCTTATCGATAAAGTCGTGGTTCCGCTCTCGGATTTTGGTCAGCGTCGCCTTGAGATGATGGACAAAAATCAGGTCGATTTTTGCATCCTCTCGCTTGCCGGACCGGGTGTCCAAATTGAGCCGGATACTCGCACCGCCATGTGCCTGGCCCGCCTCGCCAACGATCGGCTGGCGAACGAAATGCACAGGTGAGTCCGCAGGAGCGGAATGCCGTCGCCTGGCAGAATGCAACGCGTATTCTTAAGCTGAGCTGATAAGAGAGTATGCGGATATTTGATTATTGGGAGGAAAGGCTCCGTTCACTAAAACATCTCAGTTCCCTGAAAGACGCCATCACGTGAACGGGTAAAAGGAGCCACCGCGGCTCCCTTAACAATCCCCGCGGCACCGCACGGAAATCGGTGCTACGCACTGCGTTCGCCGCCCGACCTTCTGTCTGCGGTCGGTTTGACTCGACATCCCTGTCTCGACAAACCTCAGTCCGCCATCCATGGCGGCCTGACCTTGTCATCCGGTCTTCGTCTCACCGATTTCAGCGGGGACTCTACACCATCGCGGTACGATCACACAGGTCTGTAGCATCAGTGTTGCTGTAGAGAAATTATCCAGTCTACTCCCCCTCCCCAACTCAACTCGGGTCAGAAGGCTTCGTCGGAATCAGACCGTCGCCCCAGGCTTCGGTGCTGGCGCGCACGATATTGCGCCCGGCATGCTTGGCCTCGTACAACGCGTCATCTGCCGCCTGAATCAAACTGCCGAAATCCGTGTGCATACGCTGATTAAGACTGGCCACGCCCACGCTCACGCTCACCACGCCGCTCGGTGAACCGGCATGCGGTATTGCCAGCGCCTGAACGCTTGCACGCAGTCTTTCCGCCACCACCACCGCATCGGCCGAGCGCGTTTCCGGCAATAATGCACAGAACTCTTCCCCACCGTAGCGGAACGGCATGTCATACGGGCGCAACAGCGAACTCCGCATTGCCGCGGCGATCTGCTGCAGGCACAAATCCCCCTGCTGATGCCCGTAACGATCGTTGTAGCGTTTGAAGAAATCCACGTCGATCAATAGCAGCGCCAGTGGTTTATTATTGCGCTTGCTGGCCCGCCACTCTTTCTCGATGCAGAGATCGAAATAGCGACGGTTGCCCACGCCCGTTAGCCCGTCGGACAGCGACTGGGAGAGCAGCACATGGGCCTGATCGCGTAACAATGATTCGCGACGCACCGCCGTGCTGACATCCACAATCTGAATGAGACAATAGCGTTCCACATCTCCCAGCGGGACGATGGTGATCGCCTGGCTCAAACGCTCACCTGGCTGCGCGGGTTCCGCAAACAGCGGGAACGGTGAACGGTGCAGCGACTGCGACAGCAACGCCGGTAAGTTATGACAAATAGCTTGTTGAATGGCTACGCCAACACGATGGTTGCGCAGATCCGGGAAAATCGTGAAGAAATCCTTCCCCCTGGCTTCGCTTGCTGTACGACCTGTATGTGCTTCTAACCACGCGTTCCACAACGTTATCTTGTAGTCCGCATCAAAAACAATCACGCCCAGACTCAGGGCGGAAAATGCATCCAGTAGCAGCTTGTCATTCATGGTTATCAGAGCCCGTCGGAAGCCATGCCAGATTCAACGCGTTCAATATAAAGGCTGATTTGTTCACGCAAATCACGCAACGCCGACATGTCCAGGATAAAAGCCAGATACCCTTCAATCTCTTGACGTTCCAGTGAGAAATCGATGCGCAACATTAACACCGACGGGTCACTGGGATCGTGCGACGGATTAAGAATTTGCTCACTACTCCCCATGCGAAACACCGGCAGTGAACCCTGCAACTCTTTCTGGAACATATTTGCCAGCGTACCCACACAGGCATTGAGCACGATATTACCGATTTCGCTCATCGCCTCGCGTTCCATCTCACCCAGTTCATGGGCGGGAATCAAATCGCCTACCATCATGCGGACGATTTCAAAACTCGCGGTCTCCGGAAACATCAGGATGGCTTCGGTGGCGTACGCCCCTTTATATTGCTGGCTGATGCCACACAACGAAAGGCCCGCGCCGAGTTCATCGGCCGCTTCCGAACGGGTGGTAATGCGTACCGATGGGACAGACATGCGGACTTCTTCATTAACGATATTGCTCATTGCGGCTGCCGCATGACCCACACCGATATTGAAGATCTCCATCAAGCTGTCCGCTTCGATTTCGCTCATATCCGTCAAATCGATCATCAGTTCGACTCCAGGTTTTGCAGCATGGCGTGGATTTGCGGCTCTTTAATGGGTTTGGACAAGAAGCCCAGACCAAGCTGGTCGGCCTGTGCCTGAACGGAATTCTGTACGTTAGCGGTAAGCAGAACAATGTGGGTGTCCGGGTGAGTTTCACGGAGGATGGCGGCCGCAACGAGGCCGCCCATTCCCGGCATATTGACATCCAGCAGGATCAGATACGGCTTTTGAATCGCCGCCATCTCAATTGCCTGCTCGCCTGTCGACGCTTCCTCAATCTGCCACTCAGGATGCTGACTGAGTACATACTGCTTTGAGATCATGCGTGATAATCGGCTGTCATCAACGATGAGAATATGTCTGGACATAATTTCGCGAATTCAGATAATAAGTGCAACGCTCGGACATGATTGTGGAGAGTGTAGGAGGAAGGGTTAACTACCGATA
>NZ_CBFFRL010000224.1:0-6749 GCF_965644215.1 Phytobacter sp. V69 | reverse complement strand
GGCCTCATTTCTCGCTGCCGTCCAGATCAGATGCATCGCTCTCTGGGCTAAAATCTTGTGACGACACTATCTAATAAACGCGCATGAAAATGCAAATGCGAAATATACGCATTAGAAATACGAATGTAAACAGATGTAAGATTCATGGAGGAGTGGGTGATTTACAGTGGTTATGTGTGAGGGTTGGTTACAACGCCGCCAGCTGGTGGCGAAATCTTGAAGAAAAAGAGCGTTATAGTTGAAACAGCCGGAGAATCTCGCTCATACTCTACACTGTGTCTCGTGATGGGGCGGTGTCGCCCGCACGTATAAAAGGAAAACGTCATGGCCGAAGAAACCATTTTCAGTAAGATTATCCGCCGCGAAATTCCGTCGGACATCGTCTATCAGGATGAATTAGTTACCGCTTTTCGCGATATCTCTCCCCAGGCGCCAACGCATGTACTGATTGTGCCGAACATTCTCATTCCTACCGCTAATGACATCACCGAAGCGCATGAGCAGACGATGGGGCGTATGATGACCGTGGCGGCGAAAATTGCCCGTGATGAAGGGATTGCGGAAGATGGCTATCGCCTGATCATGAACTGCAATCGCCACGGCGGGCAGGAAGTCTGGCATATTCATATGCATCTGGTCGGCGGCCGCCCCTTAGGCCCGATGCTGGCACATAAAGGCTAGTGATAATGATCAACGGACGTGTTGCCCTGCTGTTAACGGCCCTGACGCTGGTCGGTTGTGGTTCGCGTCCGGCGATTCCGGTGGCCAACGATCAAACGCTGGTGATGGAAGCCAATGTCCTGGCCGCAGGCATCACCGCTGAATCTCCCTCGCTGAGCACGCAGGAAATCCAGCCCTCTGCCTCGTCGCGCCTGTTCAATGAACGTGCGCAGCCGGTTACCGTCAATTACCGTTTTTACTGGTACGACGCCAGAGGCCTGGAAATGCACCCGCTCGAAGAACCGCGTAGGGTCACGATCCCGGCGCACTCCTCCGTCACACTTTATGGAAATGCGAATTTCCTGGGTGCGCACAAGGTCAGACTTTATCTCTATCTCTAAGGGGTGAAAATTGATTAAAACATTAGGACGTTATGCGCTGCTGACCACAGTGGCCGTTATCCTTTCAGGGTGTATTATGCGCGGCGAGCAAGAACCCGCGCCGGTTGAACAAGCGAACCCAACGCAGCAGCAGCCTGTCCCGCAACAACCACAGCAGCCGTCGGAACCGGTTCCGACCGTGCCATCTGTGCCGTCGATCCCGGAACAGCCTGGGCCAATCGAACATCCTGACCAAACGACCCAGCCTGCGCCGCGCGAACGTCACTACGACTGGAACAGCGCCGTGCAGCCGATGATGGGTAAAATGCTGCAGGCGAGCGGAGCGACTACGGGTAACGTATTGCTGGTTGATAGCGTGAACAACCGGACTAACGGTTCGGTCAACACCAGTGAAGCGACCGAAACCTTACGCAATGCGCTGACCAACAATGGCAAATTTACGCTGGTTTCCGCGCAACAGCTGTCCATTGCCAAGCAGCAACTGGGCCTGTCGCCGCAGGATAGTCTCGGCACACGCAGTAAAGCCATTGGTATCGCCCGCAATGTGGGCGCGCAGTACGTGCTGTATTCCAGCGCGACGGGCAACGCCAATGCGCCAACGCTGCAAATGCAACTGATGCTGGTGCAGACTGGCGAAATTGTCTGGTCGGGTAAAGGTGCGGTTCAGCAACAGTAATCTGACGCGTGACGCGCTGCTGTCACGCTATTTCCCGCATTATGCTCCCGTCGAAGGCCAGAACACTGGCCTGAGTGGCGGGAGTTGTCTTATTAGCGATGGTCATCAACGCCTGGTATTGCGTCAGCAGCATCAGGCGACATCATCACCGTTTTTGCGTCAGTATCGCGCGCTAAAACGCTTACCCCGAACTATCGCACCGCTACCACATGCCTTTCACGAAGGCTGGATGGCGATTGACTATATTTCCGGCGAGATGCGAAACAGCCTGCCGGAGAGTCCTGTGCTCGCGGCCTTACTGCATGATTTGCACCGCTGCCCGCCTTTTGGCTGGCGACTGTCGTTGCTGCCGTTGCTGGAAACGCACTGGCAGCAGTGCGCACCGTCGCGACGTACGCTGTTCTGGTTACAGCAGTTAAAAGCACGCAGGCGAGAGGGCGAACCGCTACCCTTGCGGCTGGCACCATTACATATGGATGTTCACGCCGGTAATCTGGTACACAGTTCGGACGGGCTGCGGTTGATCGACTGGGAGTATGCGGGTGACGGTGATATCGCGATGGAACTGGCGGGGGTCTGGACCGACAATGAGCACCAGCGGCGTGAGCTGGTGGCGGAATATGCACATCGTGCCGCGCTCGACGAGATGCGGTTATGGCGACAGGTCGTGCGCTGGCGTCCGTGGATAGCGATGCTGATGGCAGGCTGGTTTGAATGCCGCTGGCAGAAAACGGGCGATCAACAATTTATTACGCTGGCCGATGACGCATGGCGCCAGTTAAAGATGAAAGAAAAAGAGAGGTGAGTGTGGGTCCGGTTATGTTAGATGTGCAAGGCTACGAGCTGGATGCGGAAGAGCGCGAAATTCTGGCGCACCCGCTGGTTGGCGGTCTGATTCTGTTTACCCGCAATTATCACGACCCGGAGCAGTTGCGTGAGCTGGTTCGCCAGATCCGCGCTGCGTCGCACCATCGCCTGGTGGTCGCCGTCGATCAGGAAGGAGGGCGGGTTCAGCGTTTTCGCGAGGGCTTTACCCGTCTGCCTGCGGCGCAATCTTTTGCTGCGTTGCTGGGGATGGATGAGGGCGGCAGAGTAGCCGAAGACGCAGGCTGGCTGATGGCGAGCGAAATGATTGCGATGGATATCGACATCAGTTTTGCCCCCGTGCTCGATGTGGGTCACATCAGCGCCGCGATTGGTGAACGTTCTTACCATGAGGATCCAGCAAAAGCGTTGACCATCGCGGGGCATTTTATCGATGGGATGCACGCTGCGGGCATGAAAACTACCGGTAAGCATTTTCCGGGGCACGGTGCGGTGACCGCCGACTCACACAAAGAGACGCCGCACGACTCGCGTCCGCTGACGGACATTCGCAGCAAAGATATGGCGATGTTCCGCACCCTGATTGAACAGGGCAAGCTCGACGCCATTATGCCTGCGCACGTGATTTATACCGATGCTGACCCTCGCCCGGCCAGCGGTTCTCCTTACTGGCTGAAAACCGTGCTGCGCGGTGAGCTGAATTTTGACGGCGTGATTTTTTCTGACGATTTATCGATGGAAGGCGCGGCAATCATGGGCAGCTATGCTGAACGTGGACAGGCATCACTGGATGCGGGTTGCGATATGATCCTCGTCTGTAATAATCGTAAAGGCGCAGTAAGTGTGTTGGATAACCTGTCGCCGATCAAAGCAGAGCGTGTTACGAAATTGTATCATAAAGGTTCATTTTCCCGTCAGGAATTGCTGAGTTCTGTACGCTGGAAGGCCGTCAATCGCGAACTGGAGCAACTCCATGAGCGTTGGCTGGAACATAAAGCGGCTCAGTAACCCTTTGCGGACGGGGCGTTGGAGTAGGGTGGGGATACAATGATCATCTATTTGCACGGTTTTGACTCAAACAGTCCGGGAAATCATGAGAAGGTGCTGCAGCTGCAATTTATCGATCCGGATGTCCGGTTGATCAGTTACAGCACGCGCCATCCGAAGCATGACATGCAGCATTTGTTAAAAGAGGTGGACAAAATGTTGCAGCTCAACGCTGATGAGCGACCGCTCATTTGCGGCGTTGGATTGGGAGGATTTTGGGCTGAGCGCATTGGCTTCCTGTGCGACGTTCGTCAGGTCATGTTCAATCCCAATTTGTTCCCGTTTGAGAATATGGAAGGAAAGATCGACCGACCGGAAGAGTACCTCGACATCGCCACCAAATGCGTGTCGAACTTCCGCGAAAAAAATCGCGATCGCTGCCTTGCCATCCTGTCTCGCAGCGATGAAGCGCTCGACAGCCAGCGTTCATCGGATGTTCTGCACCATTACTATGAAATCGTCTGGGACGAAGAACAAACGCACAAGTTTAAGAATATTTCGCCGCATCTGCAGCGAATTAAGGCGTTTAAAACCCTCGGTTAATCTCCTCAGCCCGGAACTCGCCGGGCTTTGTTTTTCCGTCTTCCTGCCTGTTTTTCATCTGCCGTTTGTGCCCATCTTTTTTCTCAACAACTACACTTGTTCAACTTTTAGGCATCAAAACTTGATGCATATCAATTTTGGTATGACCAATGCACCGTTCATGTTATTCTCGCTGACGTAGTTTGGTTTTCATGCTGTAACCTGTTGTTAATTAAACGTTATTTTTATAACTTTTAATTAACAATTGGTTAATAATTTTGAGGGGGTCACGTTGACTACACCATTGAAGAAAATTGTGATTGTTGGCGGTGGTGCTGGCGGGCTTGAACTGGCGACACAGCTGGGTAAAAAACTGGGCCGCGGCAAGAAAGCAAAAATTACACTGGTGGATCGTAACCACAGCCACTTATGGAAACCGCTGTTGCACGAAGTGGCAACCGGGTCGCTGGATGAAGGCGTCGATGCGCTGAGCTATCTGGCACATGCGCGTAACCACCATTTCCAGTTCCAGTTGGGTTCCGTGGTTGATATCAATCGCGAAGCGAAGACGATCACTCTGGCGGAACTGCGTGATGAGAAAGGCGAACTGCTGGTGCCTGAACGCAAGCTGGCGTACGACACCCTGGTGATGGCATTAGGCAGTACCTCGAATGACTTCAATACCCCTGGCGTGAAAGAACACTGCATTTTCCTTGATAACCCGCATCAGGCGCGCCGTTTCCACCAGGAGATGCTGAACCTGTTCCTGAAATACTCTGCCAGCCTCGGGGCTAACGGCAAGGTAAACATCGCCATTGTCGGCGGCGGGGCAACGGGCGTGGAGCTGTCTGCTGAGCTGCATAATGCGGTGAAACAGCTGCACAGCTACGGTTACAAAGGGCTGACCAACGAAGCGCTGAACGTCACGCTGGTAGAGGCCGGTGAGCGTATTCTGCCTGCGCTGCCGCCGCGTATTTCCGGTGCGGCGCATAATGAGCTGACCAAAATGGGCGTGCGAGTTCTCACCCAGACGATGGTTACCAGCGCGGATGAAGGCGGTCTTCACACCAAAGACGGCGAATACATTAAAGCCGATCTGATGGTCTGGGCTGCAGGTATTAAAGCGCCGGACTTTATGAAAGAGATTGGTGGTCTGGAAACGAACCGTATTAACCAGCTGGTGGTTGAGCCGACGCTGCAAACCACCCGCGATGCGGACATTTATGCCATTGGCGACTGCGCGTCTTGCGCGCGTCCGGAAGGGGGCTTTGTGCCGCCGCGTGCGCAGGCCGCACACCAGATGGCAAGCCTCGCGCTGTACAACATCCTGGCGCAGATGAAGGGCAAACCGACGAAGTCTTATCTCTATAAAGACCACGGCTCGCTGGTTTCACTCTCGAACTTCTCTACCGTAGGTAGCCTGATGGGGAACCTGATGCGTGGGTCGATGATGGTGGAAGGGCGTATTGCGCGCTTCGTTTACATCTCTCTGTACCGTATGCACCAGATTGCACTGCACGGCTACTTTAAGACGGGGCTGATGATGCTGGTTGGCAGCATTAACCGCGTGATTCGCCCGCGTCTGAAACTGCACTAATCTGTTCGGCTGCTCTCCTGCATCAGGTTGTGGGAGAGTAGAACATCTTTTTGTCACATCGCCAGCGTATCCTCGGATAACTCCGAATCATGTGGTTTTCCTCCTTAATTTCCCCATTTTTACACCCATTCCGATTGGCGTAGTGTACCTCCAGGTTGCAAAATTGTTACTAATAGCAAACCAGGGAGGAAATCCTGTGAATAAATCAATGTTAGCGGGTATCGGTATTGGCGTGGCCGCTGCTCTGGGTGTCGCAGCGGTCGCAAGTCTGAATGTCTTCGAACGCGGACCTCAGTATGCGCAGGTGGTTTCCGCCACGCCAATCAAAGAATCCATCAAAACGCCGCGTCAGGAGTGCCGTAATGTCACCATGACGCATCGTCGTCCGGTACAGGATGAAAATCGTCTGACCGGTTCAGTGCTGGGTGCGGTTGCCGGTGGGGTTATCGGCCATCAGTTCGGCGGCGGTCGTGGTCGTGATGTTGCCACGGTTGTCGGCGCGCTGGGCGGTGGCTATGCCGGGAATCAGGTCCAGGGCGAAATGCAGTCAAGAGATACCTACACCACGTCTGAGCAGCGCTGTAAAACGGTGTATGACAAATCGGAGAAAATGCTGGGTTATGACGTCACATACAAAATTGGCGACCAGCAGGGGAAAATCCGCATGGATAAAGACCCGGGAACCCAAATCCCACTGGATAACAACGGTCAGCTTATTTTGAATAACAAAGCCTAAAACAGTAGTACTGTACCTATTGGCTCCTCAATTGCTCAGGCTGAGGGGCCTTTTTTTTAAAGGCCTTACAGAGGTAAGGCCTCGCGGAGGATTCAGATAAGATCTTGCTGGCGATAGAGCAGGTATCCGGTGATGATAACCGAGATAAAAGCGAACAAGACCGAACCACCACATACAACCCAGAGACCAAATAACAATGTAATTACTATTAGATAGTGTCATCACAAGATTTTAGCCCAGAGAGCGATGCATCTGATCTGGACGGCAGCGAGAAATGAGGCCGTA
>NZ_CBFFRL010000223.1:0-6750 GCF_965644215.1 Phytobacter sp. V69 | reverse complement strand
GCTTCCATCGGGAATAAGGATCTGGCAGCCTGAGTTCCCAACTAAAATACTCTCCAGGAAAACCGGGGCGGTTCACTCCTTTTTTTCAAGAACCATATCAAACACAAGGTTCAGTGCATCTGTACCTTTGCGAAACAGCAGGGTATCTCCCGGCTTCAGTGTCCCAGTTCTGAGCGCACCGATAAAAACATAGAAAACCAGCGGTGTCAGTGTTTCAGCCTCGGTATCAGATTTTACCTCTCCGCAGGCCTTTCCTCTGAGAACAGCAATGTGGATCAGGGCCAGTAGTTTTTCAGCACTGTTTTCACCCAACAGTTCCCGGGGACATTCACTGCCAAAAACGGCCAGTTCGATAGCATTTCTGAGATGCCTGTTCTTCTGAACTTCCTTCAGCCCTCTGAGCATGCAATGGCGCAGGCCGGAGAACGGCATCGTGCTGCGGATGACTGTCTCCGCTTCAGAAAAAAATACAAAAGGTGCCCGCTCTATAACCTCCCGGAGCAGATCGTGTTTTTCAGTGAAATGCCAGTAAATGGCTCCCCGGGTGCATCCGGCTCTCTCGGCGATCACCTGTAAGGTTGTACGCATGATCCCTTTTTCCCGGAAACACTCCTCCGCAGCATCGAGTATCTGCCGCCGGGTTTGCTCCGCTTCCAGCCTAGTTCTGCGCATACATGTTCCCCCATCGATAACCTGGCGCCGCTAAGTAAGGAGCTTTGGCAACCAGAGGCATTGCAGTGGCCCACCGGCATTTAGAGCGGTGGGCCACTGTATATCAGTGCTCCGAGTCTTCGCCGGCAGTAATAGAATCTGCTTTTCGTTTTTTACTGAAAAAACCTGCGACAAGAACGTAGAATAGCGGGATATAGAATATCGCCAGTACCGTTGCCGTCAGCATGCCACCAACGACACCTGTCCCAATGGCATGCTTACTTCCTGAGCTGGCACCGGATGCTATTGCAAGAGGAATAACCCCCACGATAAATGCCAGCGACGTCATGATAATAGGGCGCAGACGCACTCGTGCCGCTTCAAGAGCTGCTTTACCAAGGGGCATGCCGTTTTTTTCGTGTAGCTCTCTGGCGAACTCAACTATCAGTATGGCGTTCTTGGCCGACAGTCCGATGGTTGTCAGTAAACCGACCTGGAAAAATACGTCATTACCCAGCCCCCTCAGAAGCGTCGCACCCACAGCACCAATTACGCCCAGAGGAATGACCAGCATCACGGAGAAAGGAATGCTCCAGCTTTCATACAGCCCCGCCAGACAGAGAAAAACAATGATCAGTGAAAGGGCATACAGGGCCGGCGCCTGTGAGCCGGACAGACGTTCTTCAAAGGAAAGCCCGGTCCAGGCGACATTCACACCAGAAGGAAGGCTGGTCGCGATATCTTCAACCGCCTTCATCGCATCACCTGAGCTGTATCCCGGCGCAGGCTGTCCAAGGATCTCAACAGCAGGTATGCCGTTATAACGCTCCAGTTTGGGAGATCCGTAAATCCACTTTCCGCTCGCAAAAGAGGAGAATGACACCATTTCACCGTCACTGTTACGGACATACCATTTGTTAAAATCCTCCGGGGAAATACGTGAACCTTCATTCCCCTGGATATAGACTTTCTTCACGCGGCCGCGATCATTGAAATCGTTGACGTAGGCAGAGCCCCATGCGGCTGACAGGGTATTATTAACGTCACTCAAACTCAGTTTCAGTGCCTGGACCTTTTCATCATCAATCAGAATCTGATACTGGGGTTCATCGTTCATCCCGTTGGGCCGGACCATCTGCAGCGCAGGGTTTTGCGCCGCCATGCCCAGAAACATATTACGGGCTTCCATGAGTTTTTCGTGTCCTCGCCCGCTGTTGTCCTGAAGGAACAGGTTAAACCCGGTCGCGTTGCCCAGTTCCATTACGGCCGGAGGAGCAAAAGAAATCACAGTCCCTTCTTTAATGGTGGAGAAATACCCCATAGACCGCCCGGCCAGTTCAAACACGCTGCCCTTACGTTCACTCCAGGGCTTGAGTCCGACAAACACCATCGCAGATCCCTGCCCCCGGCCGGCAAAATTAAACCCGTTAACCAGCATGGTGCTGGAAACCAAGTCTTTTTCCTGTTCCAGAAAATAATCTGAAACCTTCGTCAGTATTTTTTGGGTCTGCTCTGCGCTGCTGTTGGGCGGCATCTGTACCTGCACAAACAGATTGCCCTGGTCCTCATCAGGCAGGAAAGATGTCGGTAGCTGCGGGAACAAAGCAACCAGCAGCGCAATGATGGCCAGAAAGAAGAGCATGGCCCGTTTTCTGGCCCTGAGGGTGCGCTCAACGCCGTTCCGATAGAGTGCCGTTCCACTGTCGAACTTGCGGTTGAACCAGTAAAAAAAACCTTTCTTGACATGCCCGTGCGCGGACGGTTTCAGAATGGTTGCACACAGGGCTGGCGTAAAAATGAGTGCAACAATCACCGACAGCGCCATGGCAGAGACTATCGTGATGGAAAACTGGCGGTAAATAACGCCGGTCGACCCGCCAAAGAAGGCCATCGGCAGGAACACGGCTGACAGAACCAGTCCGATACCAACCAGCGCACCGGAAATTTGTTCCATCGATTTGCGGGTGGCTTCTAACGGGGAAAGCTTCTCCTCCTCCATAAGCCGCTCCACGTTCTCAACAACCACAATGGCATCATCGACAAGAAGGCCAATCGCCAGCACCAGGCCAAACATGGTCAGGATGTTTATGGTAAAACCAAAAGCCGCCATCATGCCGAAAGTCCCCAGCAGGACAACCGGGATTGCCAGCGTGGGGATAAGGGTGGCACGCCAGTTTTGCAGGAACAGTAACATCACGATAAAGACCAGTACGATGGCCTCGATAAGCGTATGGACAACCCCCTCAATCGAGGAACTGATCACCGGTGATGTGTCATAAGGGTAGACAATCTTAACGCCCTCCGGCAGTCCGGGTTCCAGTTCTTTGAGCTTTGCCTTCACGGCATTGATGGTATCCAGGGCATTGGCACCCGTTGCCAGACGTAAAGCGATAGCGGTACTGGGAAGATTTTTGCCGTATTTAGACTGTATGGAAAAACTCTCAGATCCCAAGCTAACTTTCGCGACATCCTTCAGTAAAACACGCGCCCCATCAGGCTGGACTTTCAGCAGGATGTTTTCGAACTGTTCGGCTTTCGTGAATCTTGTTTTTCCGATGACCGTTGCACTCAGCTCAAGATTACTTTTCGCCGGCAGCCCACCGAGCTGTCCCGCGGAAACTTGCACGTTCTGCGCCTGGATGGCTGAACTGATATCTGACGGCGTCAGTTTGTAGCCATTCAGTTTGTCTGGATCCATCCAGATACGCATCGCATACTGGGCCCCCAGCATGGTGAAATCCCCCACACCGGACACGCGAGTCAGAGGATCCTGCATGTTTGAAACCATGTAGTCCCCTAGGTCGAAACTGCTCATGCGCCCGTCAGTAGAAATCAGACCCGCAAGCAGCAGGAAGTTGATCTGATATTTGGCCACGCGAATACCCTGCTGCTGCACTTCATCAGGGATCAGTGGCGTTGCTAGGGATAACTTGTTCTGTACCTGAACCTGTGCGATATCGGGGTCTGTTCCCTGATTAAAGGTCACGGTGATCGTGAACGATCCGTCAGAGTTACTTTCTGATTTGAGGTAGCGTAAGTTATCCAGCCCGTTCAGCTGCTGTTCTATCACCTGGACTACGGTATCCTGAACAGTATCAGCTGAGGCGCCGGGATAAGAGCCTGATACCGCAATCGCGGGTGCGGCAATATTCGGATACTGGTTAATGGGTAAATTGATAATGGATAATGCCCCCGCGAGCATGATCACGATGGCGACAACCCATGCAAGCACCGGCCGGTCAATAAAAAAGCGTGACATCAGAGCTCCTTAATGAGGCTGAGAAATTTCTTGCTTCTGCATTTCCGGGGATGCTATCCGGACTTCATTGCCAGGGAGGGCATTCTGCGTACCGTCAACGATGACGCGGTCGCCACTCTCCAGCCCCTCGCTGACCAACCACTGATTACCCACCACGCGCTCAGTCATAACCAGTTTGCGAATGACTTTGTTATCCTTTCCGACTGTCAGGGCTGAAGCCTGTCCGGTCGAGTCTCGCGAAATTCCCCGTTGTGGAACCAGCAGCGAATTTTCCCGTATTCCTTCCTGTAGCTTCGCCCGGACGAACATACCTGGCAGTAATCTTCCCTCCGGATTTGGAAACTCTGCCCGGATAATGACCGAGTCGGTGCTCTCGTCCACGGTAACTTCCGAAAGTCTGATGCGTCCCGGGTGCGGATATTCCCTGCCGCTGTCCAGCATCAACCTGACCTCTGTCTGCTGCTGGCTATCTTTCTTCAGATGGCCTGCAGCAAATTCATCCTGAAGTTTTAACAGCGATGTGGATGATTGCGGGATATCAACGTAAATAGGATCAAGCTGTTGTATCGTTGCCAGCGCATTTGTCTGGTTGGCCGTCAACAAAGCCCCCTGGGTGACCGACGAACGGCCAATGCGGCCTGAAATAGGTGCAGTAATACTTGTATAGCCAAGGTCTATCCGTGCAGAATCAACCTCCGCCTTAGCCTGCAACCAGCTTGATCGAGCGTCATCTCTGTCCTGCTGGCTGATGGCACTGGTTTTAACCAGCCTTTCATATCGCTGCGCCAGCAGCCTGGCAGACTCAAAACTGGCCTCGGCTTTGGCCAGCGTGGCCCGGTAGGGTGCAGGATCTATCTGGTACAATATTTGTCCCGCCTGAACCATACTCCCCTCTTCAAAAAGACGTTTCTGAAGGATGCCACCCACCTGTGGCCTGACTTCTGCCACACGGTAGGAAGCGGTACGGCCTGGAAGTTCGCTGGTCAGCGGGACGTTTGTCGTGGCAAGTGTTACGATTCCGACTTCAGGAACTGAAGATTGTGGTGGAGCAGGTGGTCGGTCACAGCTGGCAAGCAATACCACGATTAAAATTGCCAGCAGAGGCCTGGCGGGTTGAAAATGCACTGACATTATGAAAACCCTTGGTAGATTGAATATTTATTCTAGTATATTCATACTAAAAAAGATCTTGCAATAGTATTGAGACAGGAAAAGAAGATGAGTGATTTGCCTGACCTAGAAACGGGCGTTAAAAGTAAAGAAAGAAGAAAGCAGGTGATTGTTGCAGCAGCAAAATGTTTCCGTGAACTCGGTTTTCATGGATGCAGTATTGCCAAAATCTCCAAAGCTGCCGGCATGAGTCCCGGACATATCTACTATCACTTCGCCAATAAGGAAGCGATTGTTGAAGCTCTGGTATCTCACCAGGAAAGTTCGCTTTATGAGCTCATTAATGAGATAGCGGCCTCTCCACCAGATGAAAGAATTGCGGTCAGTTTAAAACGGCACACCGCGAGAATGGTGGATATCCATACGTCCCCGGAATTCAACGGATTGTGGCTTGAAATTGCGGCCGAAGCATCACGGAATCCGGGCGTTGCTGAGGTTCTTCAGCTTTCCCACGATGGGATCCACGCCAAATTAGAGGAAGAATTCCTTAAAAGGGCCCGGACGAATTCGGAGGCGGATATGCATAGAATTCGTACAGGAATGGATGTCATCGCATCGGTGTTCAGTGGGCTATCGCAGCATGCCGCAACAAGGGCACTCGGTAGTGAGTGGGACAAGCAGTTATTCATAAATATGGTTAATGAGATTATTGAGTGCTTATTTGGAGAATACTGAGTCCAGCTTTGCCACACGGCTTCGTCAGTACCATGGTAATCCCCCCATTTTTAACGGAGGTGATAAGTAGAATCAGGTCATTCGCTGAATATGCTGCATCGGTGTGTAGCTATTCAGTGCCATATTGGGCCGTTCGTGATTATAAAACCATTGCCACCCGGTGGCATAGTGTTGTAATTCATCCAGTGATGTAAACACATGCTGACCCAGCCAGTCATAACGCACTGTCCGGTTATAACGCTCGATATAAGCATTTTGCTGCGGATTACCCGGCTGAATGAACTCAATCCTGATATCCTGCTTCATCGCCCATGATATCAGGGTATTACTGGTATATTCCGGACCATTATCACAGCGGATTGCAGTGGGCTTTCCTTTCCACTCAATGAGTTGTTCCAGTACCCTGACAACCCGACTGGCGGGCAGAGAAAAATCCACCTCAATGGCCAGCGCTTCACGGTTAAAGTCATCAATGACATTCAGCAGCCGGACTGAACGACCATCCGACAGTTGATCGTGCATGAAGTCCATCGACCAGCATTCATTGCTGCATTCAGGCACTGCAAGCGGTTCAGGCTTATCCCTTTTCAGTCGTTTTTTGGGTTTTATTCGCATGTTCAGCGATAACTCGCAGTAAATCCGGTACACCCTTTTGTGGTTGAACTTAAAGCCTTTTACGTTACGAAGATACAAAAAGCACAGACCAAATCCCCAGCTGCGCTGACTGTCAGTGATGCGGATCAGCCAGTCGGCAATAGCGGTATTTTCTTCATTCAACTCAGGCTGATAGCGATAACAACTTTCGCTGACGGCAAACAACTGACAGGCAAAACGTATGCTGACACTCCGGCTTCTGACCGCATCCTGTGCCATCTGCTTTCGCTGCGATGGCTTCACCACTTTTTTGCCATGGCCTCCTGTAGTGGCACACTGAATTTGGCCACCTGAGTAGAGGTGATATGCTCACCTCAACATCTTACAGGTGAACCAATGAG
>NZ_CBFFRL010000222.1:0-6784 GCF_965644215.1 Phytobacter sp. V69 | reverse complement strand
CTTATCGGTAGTTAACCCTTCCTCCTACACTCTCCACAATCATGTCCGAGCGTTGCACTTATTATCTGAATTCGCGTCACGAAGAGTCAGCAATGCTTTCTCTAAATCATAGTATTCCAACAGCGATTCTATATCTGAACCGATAAAAACTTCACCCACATTTCGCGGAAGTTTGAAGCGCACAGTATGAATTGATGCAGGCGCAATAACTTGTCTCCATAATTCCATCTCGGGAGTTGGGTCATTATGGACAACAATTATTCCAAGACGCATGTTAAATGCAGTAGGTAAAATACGCAATTGCGTTGGAAAGGTGATTTTTTCACTGAGCATGATTGATTTCCTTCTTATCAAGTAAGGCTACACCAGCACCCATGAGGCAAAAGAAAACTAATAGCGCAAATGACAATTTATAAGCTGCCATACCTTGGGTTAAGCTTAGGATAATCACTAATAATGCGAGGGATATAGCGCCACTACCATATTGTGCTGTGACCATTAATGAACTGGCTGCCCCCTGTTTATCTTCAGGAATACCTCGAATGCCAACAACAAATTTGGAAGTATATATCAGCCCGTGGCCTAGACCGCTGATTATTAATCCTGCATATAGATATGATTGATTCAATGTACTCTCTAGAGTCACTGCAATTAAAGCAATCCCTAGACCACCAATTATAAAACCAGAAAATAATACTTTATTGGCTCTAAAACGACCAATTAATCGGCCGGCTAGCATATTGCCGAGTATAATAGTTATAGATAAAGGTAAGAACATCATCCCAGTGGTAAGGGCATTTTTGTCATAGGCATCTTGTAAAAGGAGCGTGACAAGAAAAAATTCGGAGCCTACCCCTGCCATATAGAAAGCACTTGCTGCACAACCAATACGTAATGTGCGAATAGGCCGTACATCACGTTCAATGAGAGGGCGGGGTGATATGCGTTCGGTCAGCAAAAAAGCCACTATTAGCACAGCAACAATCAATGAAAGCAGAGGTATTATTTCCTGATACTGTTGCTGCTCTGTGACCAAAGTAAGAAGTAGTACAAGGGATAATACCGCAGCGGTTCCAATTAAAGACGCCAGCAGCGGAATCCTTGCCTGCCTTCTAAAGGTGTCATTCTTTTGCCGCATACTACTAAACCCGGCCAACACACAAATAATTACTAACGGCACATTAACATAAAATACTAGACGCCATGAGATCACTGTAAACAATCCACCCAGTACCACTCCTGCCACCAAGCCGGAGGCTCCTACAGCCCCCCATATGGACAGCGCTCTTGCCCGTTCGCTGCCTTCAGCAAAACGCGAAGAGATGAGTGAGATAATTGCCGGCTGCATAGCTGCGGCACTTATTCCTTGCAATGCGCGCGCTAGCATTAGAAGCTCGCCATTTGGTGCCAGCCCACCAAGTAATGAGGCGAAACCAAATATGCTAGTCGCTATTAAAAAGATATGACCTGCACCGTAACGATCACATAGACGCCCGCCTAGTAGTAAAAAACCGGCAAAAAATAATGCATAGGCAGATACCACCCACTGGGCATGGGCATTGCTCAGTGTAAGATTACGGGTAATTTCAGGTAGTGCGACATATACGATAGAATAATCAAGTGCAATCACAAATTGAGCGAACGATAGTACAATTAGTGTTAGAATGGCTTGGCGAGAAAGCATTTTTTTTACTTCAATTGGAGTTTCCATAGATATCCTTTATTACTGTGTTACCGCATGCAGCTTTGTAATGTGTTTGCCAATTCGGACCAGTTATTGACGATTGTATCGAACCCATTGATTCTCATCTGCGCTTCAGTTGAAACGCCCCATGTCACACCAATACCCTTTACTCCGGCATTTTTGGCCATAAGTAGGTCATCAATTGAATCGCCCACTACAACTGAGTTTGCTAATTCAATATCCAATATCTTCAATGCGTGTGTGACCAGATCAGGGAAAGGTTTTCCTTGGGTCACCATGTCGTGACAGTAGATACCGTCAAAAAGTTCGAGGATACCAGCAAGCTTTAAGAGCTCATGCGCGCTTTTGCTGACTTTACTAGTTACAATGGCAACTTTAATTCCCTGCTTCTTCAGCTGGTTAATTAATGGTCTCGCCTGTGGGAAGAGAACGTCATGTGTTAGATTAGCCAACTCATTAGAAAACTGTTTGCGATATTCAGTACATAATTGATTAACTTCATTCGCACTAGCCGCAGGTAAGATTTCGGAGAATGCTTTTATCAAGGGTTGACCAATCGTCTTTTTGAGCAACGTGGTGTTATAACCGCGACCGTGACAAAGCAATACACGCTCAAATGTCTTAATTATTATTGAAGGAGTATCAGCCAGTGTGCCGTCGAGATCAAATAACACAGCGTAGTTATTCATCATGAGCTATCCTATCGCTAAGGTGACTCGCCAACTTTGCCGCAAGTACGGCTGTTGAAATTAATGCGCTACGATTAATAAGTTCACTTTTTCCTTCGGTGGCAGTTGATATAATTTTGAGAATTTCTGGTGTAACTGCTTGCCCACGGATACCTTGTTCTCTGCACCACTTTACCGCATCCTGAATAAGACCATTTAACCAAACGGAATCCAGTGAGTCTTCCTCGTTCAATGGATGAGTTACTAGCACACCACCGCTCGAAGCTAATTTCCAATGGTGCTCAATAAGACTGGCGATTTCACTTAAGTATTCAAGATGAAGAGGCACCTTTTCTGAGGTACTGCGTGTGTAATAACCTGGAAAATCGCGCCAGCGGTAGCCAATTACAGGTACGCCATGCGTTTCTAGATATTCTAGGGTTAAGGCCGGATCAAGCATTGACTTCGCTCCAGCGCATACCACTGCAACTTTTGACCGTGTAAACTGAATCAAATCTGTCGAGATATCTAGCGTTTCGGTGGCACCGTAATGTACGCCGCCAATTCCCGCGACGGAAAATACTTTGATGCCTACTTGTTGGCAGGCAATCAGACTAGCGGATACAGTAGTACCAGCACTCTTACCGGTAGCAAGAGCCCAAGCTAGATCGCGCGTTCCAATTTTGGAACTATCACTAAACTGCGACAATACCTCTGTTTCTTCTTTGCTTAAGCCGACATATAACCTACCTTTGAGTACGGCAATACGCGCAGGTAGTGCACCGTGATCACGGATTGCTTGTTCAACCGCAAGTGCTATTTGCGCGTTATTTGGCCATTTTCCTCCTGTGACAACTGATGATTCCAGTGCCACTATCGGACGGTTTTCCGCCAGAGCCTCACAAACCTCTGGTGAGATTCGATAAAAATCAGGTAACGTAATTATCATCATTTTCTCCTTGTTTCAGGTTTGCATTTCGGATTTAGACATAGGGTGATTACTACGGACGATATTGTATTCATTGAGAAAATTAGGGTGCGATGTTTTTACCTTATTAATTAATTCTTCTGCTGACTCGGGCTCAACTGTAACCGGTTGTTCAAGGAAAATTAATGAGCTGGATTTATCTTTGTTATACGGCTGATGAATAGAATCACTTCTGCCATCGAACTCCAAAGGTGGTGCGCCATATAACTGGCAGAATAATTTACTAAACACTGGAGTCGCCTTAATCCAGATGTCGTTAATTTTCACCTCAGAGTACCAGTGCAAAAAAACTTCCCCTTCCATTAATCGGATAATATCTGGTGATGCTAGGTGGTTACGTACATGTACGGCTTTCAACCTTGCCGGGAATTCCAATTTTCGTGCTACTGTAATAAAAACGATAGATTTATGCAGGCAAAATCCTTTGTTGCTAGTTATAACTGAACTAGCTTTCAAGCCCGAGCTACTAACATCAACATCGAAGATTTGATAATTTATTCTATCCCTCACGATATAGTAAAAGTTAACAAGCTGTTCTAAGGGTGTACAGTCGTTATCTCTAATATGTTTATTAAAATAATCAACAAATACCTCGCTGTCATAGTCAAAAATAGTTGAACGGCTTAGGTATGGGTCATAAATTGAAATTTTGTTATCTAAGCTATCAGTGGTTTCCATATTTTAAAGTCCCAATGAGGCTGCAATACGATTGCGATGAAGATCATTCGTACCTGAATAAATTGTAGAAGATACTGTGTCCGCGATTTTTTGTCCGGCGCCTGATTCGTTAAGGTAACCTCTCCCCCCCAATACATTTAAATTTGCGAGTGAAATATCTATAGCTAAATCGCTTATAAGGATTTTTGAAGAGGATATTTCAATCGTTGCATTCAAGTTCTTATCCATTTTATTTGCAGCGGCGTGTAGCCAAGCCCTTGCAGCCTCATAGCGTATTTTCAAATTAACAAGTTTATGTGCGAGAGCCTGATTAGAGGAAATACTCCTCCCGAATTGCTTTCGTTCTTTGGACCAGTTAATTGCTCCATCTAAAGTGCGACCTGCTTCCGCCAATGTAATAGCAAATGAGAAAATTATTTCTTTTTTCATAACCCTATCGAGAATGAAAAATCCTTCTCCTTCATTCCCTATGCGGCTACTTTGGGGTAACACAGTATTTTTAAATTCTATAAACCCATTAGGGGAACTGTGCAAACCGAATTTTGGTATATCATCACCACGCTTTAAATTTGATTTATTCATTTCAATAATAAAAGTACTTAACGAGTTTATGGCTTTATCTGTAGACGTTCGAGCGTAAACTAAAATTATATCGGCAACTGGTCCGTTAGTGACAAATGATTTTTCCCCTTTAAGGAGATACTCACCATTTTCACTGTGTTGAACTAATGTTTCCATGCTTAACACATCGGAACCAGCTCCGCGTTCTGAGATAGCATGTCCGCCAATAATCTTTCCAGCCATTAACCCAGCCAAGTATTTTTCTCGTTGTGCATCACTTCCCCAGAGACTCAATGGCACCAGTGAACTGGCAAGTTGCGTTGCTACTGAAAAGTTTAGACCTGGGTCCTCGCATTCTCTGCCAAGTACTTCCAGCACTCTGGTTATTTCAAGCATGGAAAGGTTCGAACCACCATACTTTTTAGGAACAATAGATCTAAACAGTCCTGTATCGGCAATCAGGTGCCAGTTATTTATAGGGAAATTTTTTTTATCGGAGGCAAGTGCTCCATTCTTATTAAGTTCAACGCTAACGTTTCGGATGCTTTCAATTAATATCTGCGCTTTACTTTCCATGTATCACCTCCAGTAATATATTAATATTGAGAAAAACCACTAGCGCTTAAGGTGTGTTTTTCATCCCCACGAAGTGGTGGGTTAAAAACACTAACGAGAACTAAATCTTCATCTTTATCAGCTATAAGATGATGGGCATCATTTTCATTTAATACGTAAAGTGTTCCAGGCTTAATCAGTAATTCATTTTTACCATCCGCACTAATTACTTTTCCAGTCCCTGACAGGCAGTAGCAGGATTCTAAATGTTCGCGGTATTGAAGTTTTGATTCGGTACCTTTATAGACTATTGTATGGCAAACTGTATAACCAATTTTGTCGGCAGCTGTAAGTAAACGATAGCTTTTACCATTACCCCATTCGATACCAACAGTTTCCTCAAGTTTACGTACGTACATATTTGCTCCTTATAAATTATTTCGTATTTTGATTGATAAACATAATTACGTTACTAACGCTACTGAAATTATCTGGGCTAAAAATTTTCTCTTCCATTGGGATGTTGAACTTTTCGCCAACCCAAGAAATGAAAATCAGTAACTCAAGACTGCTAATCAATCCATTTGTGATCAAGTTATAATCATTGCTTAGTTCTACTGGATTTACATCTTTAGCGAATGTAGTGCAAAGATATTCCTTTATTTCAATATCATTAATTAATGCCATTTAACCTCCATAAATTAATTCAAGTTTTGCCGTGTCATATTTCCCATTGTTTCCAAGAGGGATCTCTTCATCGGTTATCCACATCCTTTTAGGTATGGCAGCGGTGGGTAGATGTTCAGAACAATATTTTCTTAAAGATAACGGACTTATGTCTTTTGAGTTAATAGTGTTTATAACAGCAATTACTCTGTTTTCCCCTAGATCATTAACGCGAGCCCAAACCACTGCTGCGCGAATATCAGGATGAAGGAGCAATACCATTTCTATATCTGACAGATTAATTCTAACGCCATCGACTTTAATTTGATGATCTATACGTCCATGTATTTGTAGCTCCCCATTATTATTCACTGAGGCTAAATCTCCAGTACGGAACCAACGTCTTCCATGTTCATCTGTAAAGAATTTCTCAGCTGTTTTATTTTTGTCGCAATAGCCTGCACTCATAAATGGTGTATGGACTAATAATTCACCTTTGTCATGATCATGAGATAAATCAATGGTGAATTCTACTCCTGGTAAACGTTGACCGATAGGTAGCGTTTCTATGCTTGACAGCTTTTCTTTATCTAATATTGCAACAAAACTATCGTTAGTTTCCGTACTACCGTAAATATTCATCAACTTGCTGCCAGGTAAAAGTTTGATTATCTTATGTACAAGCGAAAGCGGGAATTTTTCTCCGGTTATAATGGTCAATTTAATGTAATTCAATGACGATGAACTACCTTGTAATAAAGTACGGTATAATCCACTTACACCCTGTAAGACATTAACTTGCTGTTCTTCTATCAACTTTCGTAAGTAAGCGCCATGTGTCATTTTACTTTCATCAGCCACCACAACTCTTCCACCAGCGATTAATGGAGGCGGATTCAACTCCGAAGTGCAACGCTAAGCCGCCAATCTTAGCTCTGCAAACACCACAGACGGTTGCCTGAA
>NZ_CBFFRL010000221.1:0-6885 GCF_965644215.1 Phytobacter sp. V69 | reverse complement strand
CGGCCTCATTTCTCGCTGCCGTCCAGATCAGATGCATCGCTCTCTGGGCTAAAATCTTGTGACGACACTATCTAGCCTTCAGCAGAAAAAATTCAATATCACTTCATCAACAAGGAAGGCAATTATGTTTGCTGCAGAACTCGTACTCGTCCTGCTTGCTATTTATCTGGGGGCCAGACTCGGCGGCATCGGCATTGGTTTTGCCGGTGGCTTCGGGGTGCTTGTACTCACCCTCTTTTTTCAAGTCAAACCTGGGGCAATACCCTTCGACGTTATTGAGATCATCATGGCGGTTATCGCCTCCATTGCCGCGATGCAGGTGGCGGGAGGGATGGACTACCTGGTGAGCCTGGCCGAACGCATGCTGCGTCGCCACCCGAAATACATCACCTTTCTCGCCCCGCTGGTCACCTGGTTTATGACCATTCTGGCGGGCACCGGGCACACGGCGTTCTCTACGCTGCCGGTGATTACCGAAGTGGCAAAAGAGCAGGGTATTCGCCCGTCCCGTCCGCTCTCCATCGCCGTGGTGGCGTCGCAAATCGCCATTACCGCCTCGCCTATCTCCGCGGCGGTGGTCTTTTTCGCCGGGATTCTGGAGCCGCTTGGGGTGAGCTACCTGACGCTGCTGGCTATCTGTATTCCGGTGACCTTGATTGCCGTGATGCTGACCGCCATTGTGTGTAACTTCCTGGGTGCCGAGCTGAAAAACGATCCGGTTTATCAGGAGCGCCTGGCAAAAGGGGAAGTCAAACTGCGGGGCAGCAAAGTTTTCGACCTTAAGCCGCATGCCAAACGCTCCGTGGTGCTGTTCCTGATTGGGATTGTGGCAGTCATGTTCTATGCGACCGCCATCAGCGACACCGTTGGCCTGATTAAAAACCCGGAACTGCCGCGTAACGAAGCGATTGTGGTCTTTATGCTGACCATCGCGACCTTGATCAGCATCACCTGCAAAATCGACACCAGCGAAGTGCTGAACGCCAGTACCTTTAAATCCGGCATGAGCGCCTGCGTGTGCGTGCTGGGTGTTGCCTGGCTCGGCGATACGTTCGTGAAAGCGCACATTACTGACATCCAGACGGTGGCCGGCGATCTGCTGCACAACTACCCGTGGCTGCTGGCGGTGGTACTCTTCTTTGCCTCCACGTTGCTCTACTCTCAGGCCGCGACCACCAAAGCACTGATGCCTGCGGCGCTGCTGTTGGGCGTTACCCCGCTGACCGCCGTGGCGTCGTTTGCGGCGGTATCGGCGCTGTTCGTGCTGCCCACCCACCCAACGCTGCTGGCGGCGGTGGAAATGGACGATACCGGCTCAACGCGTATTGACAAGTATGTGTTTAACCACGCGTTTCTTATCCCAGGCGTCATCGCCATCACCCTGTGCGTGATACTGGGCTTCATCATTGGCGGCGTTCTAATTTAAAACCATGTAAAAACGGGCCGTTCTGCGGCTCGTTTTTATTGTGCGTGTTATAGTCCCCTTTTCGCTGTGAAGAGGTTAACGATGAACACGCCTGATGCTGTTGTTGTGCTCTGTACCGCCCCGGATGAAGCGACGGCCCAGGAGCTGGCCACCAAAGTGCTGGCCGATAAGCTGGCTGCCTGCGTGACCCTCCTCCCCGGCGCCACCTCGATGTACTACTGGGAAGGGAAGCTGGAGCAGGAATACGAAGTGCAGTTGCTGCTCAAAACCGACGTTGCACATCTGGAAGATCTCTTCGCCTGCATTAAGTCTCATCACCCCTACCAGACCCCAGAATTGCTCGCTATACCGGTTACTCACGGAGATTTTGATTACCTCACATGGCTCAACGCATCCTTACGCTGATTCTGCTGTTATGCAGTACGCCCGCGCTTGCCGGGCTATTTTACGCCCCCGGACGGTCCAACTTTGTGCCGGCCGATCAGGCGTTTATGTTTGATTTCCAGCAGCAGGAAAACGACCTCAAGCTCAACTGGCAGGTGAAAGAGGGCTACTACCTCTATCGCCAGCAAATCAAGCTCACCCCGCAACAGGCCGACATCACGCCGGTGCAGTTGCCGTTTGGCGAAATGCATAAGGATGAGTTTTATGGCAAAAGCGAGATCTATCGCCAGCAGCTAAATCTGCCGGTGACCATCAACCAGGCCGCCAAAGGGGCGACGCTGACGGTGACTTACCAGGGCTGTGCGGATGCCGGGTTCTGTTATCCGCCAGAGACGAAAGTGATTCCGCTGAGTGAGGTTGGCGCGTCGGCCCAGGCTCTTCCCCAGGAGAGGGGACAAACCAGCGCTGCGCCGGAAAACGCAGCCCAGTCAGTTCCCCCTCGCCCCTCCGGGGAGAGGGCCGGGGTGAGGGGAAATAGCGACACCGACACGACCGCGCTGCCCTTTTCCGCGCTCTGGGCGCTGCTGATTGGCATTGGTGTCGCCTTCACCCCCTGCGTCTTACCAATGTACCCGCTTATCTCAGGCATCGTACTCGGCGGCAAACAGCGCCTTTCAACGCCCCGTGCGCTGCTGCTGGCTTTTATCTACGTGCAGGGGATGGCGCTGACTTACACCGCACTCGGTCTGGTGGTTGCCGCCGCCGGGCTCCAGTTCCAGGCCGCGCTCCAGCATCCGTACGTGCTGGTTGGCCTGTCGGTGGTCTTCATTCTGCTGGCGCTGTCGATGTTTGGCCTGTTCACCCTGCAACTGCCCTCCTCGTTGCAAACCCGCTTAACGCTGATGAGCAACCGTCAACAGGGCGGCTCGGCAGGCGGCGTGTTTGCTATGGGGGCCATTGCCGGGCTGATTTGCTCCCCGTGTACCACCGCGCCGCTGGGCGCTATCCTGCTTTATATCGCCCAAAGCGGTAATCTGTGGCTGGGTGGCGGTACGCTGTATCTGTATGCGCTGGGAATGGGGCTGCCGCTGATTCTGGTCACCGTCTTCGGCAACCGCCTGTTGCCGAAAAGCGGCCCGTGGATGGCGCAGGTCAAAATCGCCTTTGGCTTTGTGATCCTGGCGTTACCTGTCTTCTTGCTCGAGCGGGTACTGGGCGATAACTGGGGACTGCGACTGTGGTCGCTGCTCGGCGTCGCCTTCTTTGCCTGGGCCTTTATTGCCAGCCTTGGGGCAACCCGCCCGGTGATGCGTATTGTGCAGATCGTTCTGCTGGGTGCGGCGCTGGTCAGTGCACGGCCATTACAGGACTGGGCGTTTGGCCAGCCCGCAGTACAAGGCCAGGCGCACCTGCCGTTTACCACCATCAAAACCGTGGACGACCTTAACCAGGCGCTGGCACAGGCAAAAGGTCGCCCGGTGATGTTGGATCTTTACGCCGACTGGTGCGTGGCGTGCAAAGAGTTTGAGAAGTACACCTTTAGCGATAGGCAGGTTCAGGCTGCACTGAAAAATTCCGTGTTATTACAGGCGGATGTCACCGCCAATAACGCGCAGGATCAGGCACTATTGCAACACTTACAGGTTTTAGGCTTACCCACCATTGTGTTCTTTAATGCGCAAGGCCATGAACAGCCGGCACAGCGGGTCACAGGTTTTATGGACGCGCCCGCCTTTGCCACGCATTTGCGCAATCTCGCGCCGTAAACAACACTTGGTTGAGGAAGCAGGCTTCTGATAACGGAGGAACTCACCGTGCAACGTGAAGATGTTTTAAGTCAGACACTTCAATTGTTTGAATTGAGAGGGATTGCCGACACCACGCTGGAAATGGTCGCTGAGCGCATTAACTATCCGCTGGAGGAGTTTTTGCGTTTCTGGCCGGACAAAGAAGCGCTGTTTTACGATGCGCTACGCTATCTCAGTCAGCAGGTGGATATCTGGCGCAGGCAGTTGTTACTCGATGAAGAGCTAACGAAAGAGCAAAAATTGCTGGCGCGCTATGGCGCATTGACCGACTGCGTCAGCAACAATCGCTATCCGGGCTGCCTGTTCATCGCCGCCTGTACCTTTTTCCCCGACCCGGATCATCCGGTACACCAGCTCGCGGATCAGCAGAAACAGGCGGCTTTCGCCTTCACTCATGAGCTGTTGACCCAACTGGAAGTGGACGACCCAACCATGGTGGCAAAACAGATGGAGCTGGTGCTGGAAGGCTGTCTGAGCCGAATGCTGGTTAATCGCAGCCAGGCCGATGTCGATACAGCCCGGCAGTTGGCAGAAGATATTCTGCGCTTTGCCCGTTGCCGCCAGGGCGGGGCATTAACCTGATCAGTGCATCAACCCGGCCCAGGCCGAAAACAGCAGGCAGAGCGCCATCGCCCGTTGAAACCAGACCAGCGATGCCGCGCTGCGAAACAGCCGGTTTACCGCTTTGCCCAGCAGCGTCCAGGCGCACAGGCAGAGCACCGAAATGAGCAGGAAGCTCAGTGACAGGAATGCCACTTCGCGCACGGGATGCGCACCATTCGGGGCAAACAGGCTGACCACTGCCAGCGCCATCATCCAGGTTTTGGGGTTGATGAGCTGCAACATGGCCGCTGCCTTACTGCTAAAGGGCTCGCCACTCTTCTCATTCAGATCCGCCGCCGGAGCAGTAAATAGCTGCCAGCTCATCCAGCTTAGCCAAAGCGCACCGGCCCAGCTCATGCCTTCACGCAGCAGCGGGTAGCCCCGCAGCACTTCTCCTGCACCCGCGCCGGAGATAAACACAATCAGACTGGCCGCCACACATGCCCCCGCCACCGCAGGCAATGTCGCTTTGATGCCAAAGCGCTGGCTGCTGGCCAGGATCAGGATATTGGTTGGGCCGGGGGTTATCGATGCCACGAAGGCAAACAGCATAAATGGCAGCCAGGTATAGAGCGTATTCACAGTCGGCACTCCTTATTCTCCGTCCTGTGACTTTCGCGTTATTTACCCACCGAGTCTGGAAGATTTGTGCAGAGTTTCCGGTAATGGGCGGGCGATAGTCGATACGCCCGCTGGAACCTGCGCCCCAGATGGCTTTGATCGGCAAATCCCAGGGCTGCCGCCACGCTCGCCGGTTGTTCACCGCGCGCCAGCATGCTGCGGGCATTAGCCAGACGCAGTTGAATCAGCCAGGCATGGGGTGAGAGATGGAACTCACGCTTGAAGCAGCGGGTCAGGGTAAACCGGTCGGTGTCCGTTTCGCGGGCCAGGTCAGACAAACCGATGTTCTCCCCCATATGGGCATGAAGATAATCCCGTGCGCGATGCGCCACCGCCGCGCTTTGCAGGTGTGACGGCAGGCGCTTGCGCCACTGGTTGTGCTGGGTAAGCTGCCCGAGCAAGTTATCCATGGCGCTTTGCTGCACGATGCGCATCTCCTCACTATGCAGCGAATAAAAGGTCTGGGCGATCGCGCCAGCAAGCTGTGGTTCGCGCGCCATCGTGCGGGAAAAATGCAGTGAATAGCTGGAAGGGACTGAATCGTACAGCCCACGCAGGGTGGAGCTCAGCCAGTCTTCATCAAGGTAGAACGTCAGGTAGGTAAAGCCGCCTTCAACCGGCGCATCACCATCGTGAATTTCGCCCGGCTCAAGCAGAAAGGCGTCGCCCGGCATGCTGCGATGGCGTTCGCGGCGGCAATGAAACTCCTGCGTTCCACTTAGGGTTATGCCGACCAGATAGCTGTCGTGCCAGTGCGGATCGTACGCATGTCCTTCAAAATGAGCGCGAATTGTTTCGATGCCGGTGTCCGCATGCTGCCGCAGTTCCAGCCAGTCATTAGCCATATTGCCTCCGAAATCCCCGGAAGCAGCATGACACTCCCGTGCGGAAAAAATCTGGAAGATTTGTGCAATACGCCGTTTTGTGGCGCAGAATCACTCAGACTGCCGCAAACTTGAGCAACTGAACAGCATTTTTTGAAATAGAGTTGACGCATTACAATGATTAGGGTTTAATGCGCCCCGTTGCCCGGATAGCTCAGTCGGTAGAGCAGGGGATTGAAAATCCCCGTGTCCTTGGTTCGATTCCGAGTCCGGGCACCACTATTCTATAAATGGACGTCAATCGACGTCCGTTTTTCCTTTTAAAGTCAACACATTATTGACTCCAGCCCTTCTCATACCGCTCCCTGACTTTCATCAGCAAGCACTATCATTTGATGGTATATTGGATGGTATCTTTAGTTCGATACAATTTATACCATCAAAAGAGGGGGTTAACGATGGCTCTCACTGATGTCAAAGTAAGAAATGCCAAACCCGCCGATAAGCCTGTAAAGCTCACAGACAGCAGCGGCATGCATCTTCTGATTCATCCGAATGGTTCCAAGTACTGGCGTCTACAATATCGCTTTGCAGGAAAACAAAAGCTACTGGCTCTGGGGGTTTACCCCACTGTATCACTTGCTGACGCACGTCATCGCCGTGATGATGCCAGAAGATTAATTGCTGCTGGTATTGACCCATCTGAAAAGAAAAAATCCGATAAAGTTGAACAAAGCGGCACACTGGCTTTTGAATCCGTTGCCAGAGACTGGCATGCAAGCAACATCAGATGGTCAGCAACACATGCTGAAAGGGTAATGAACAGCCTGACCAATCATGTGTTCCCTGTCATTGGTAAACGAATCATTACTGACCTCAAAACCCGTGACCTGCTTCAGCCAATCAAAATGGCTGAAAAATCGGGTCATCTCGAAATTGCAGCCCGTCTACAACAGCGTATCACCGCTATCATGCGATATGCTGTCCATAACAGTATTATCGAGAGTAATCCTGCACAGGACTTAGCAGGAGCTATTGCAACAGCAAAAAGGGTTCATCGTCCTGCTCTTCCTTTTGAACGCATTACAGAGCTTCTCAGCCGCACTGAGAGCTACAGGGGAAGACCGCTTACCCGTCTTGCTGTTAAGGAAGGTGCGATTTAATCGGTGGGGTTCAGTGGAGTCCTTAGCTGTATTAGCCTTACCTTAGCTGAGCTGTA
>NZ_CBFFRL010000220.1:0-6998 GCF_965644215.1 Phytobacter sp. V69 | reverse complement strand
TTATCGGTAGTTAACCCTTCCTCCTACACTCTCCACAATCATGTCCGAGCGTTGCACTTATTATCTGAATTCGCTCACGAGTATCCTGGCTACGCGCAGCAATATTTGTTGCGCGTTTTTCTTTCTGCGCTGACATTAATTAAATCATTCATATTCTCATTTATATTTTCCTGTTTTAACCTCAGAATTAATATCCACGATCGCCTTTACTCTTTTTTAAGAATATTCTTTTTTACCCCCCCCCACATATTAAATGCAGATTGAGTGTGCTACGTTTTGTAAAACAACAGGCTCACTGTATTACGCAAACCCGGCGTGATTTAATCCTGATGAAATAATCCGTGTACGTAGACGCTGAGCGCGCACGTCCTCAGTGCTCTGGACATACGGCCTGCAGCACGAGTTGGCGCGCGCACAGGGCAACGGCGCACTGCTTGACGTTTCAACGGAATATGCTGATAATCGAGGAAAAACAGGATTAAATTACATGGCTGATAAACGTTTATATAAAGAAATTGCAACAGCAATAAAACAACAGTTATCAGATGGCGTTTATAAGCCCGGTGATAAATTACCGACGGAAAGAGCGCTTTCCGAGTCTTTCGGCACAGGTCGTGCGGTAATCAGGGAAGCAATGATTTTATTGGAAGCGGAGGGCTTTATCGATATCAGAAAAAGCTCCGGCGTCTACGTTTTAAAAAACGACACGGTAATTAATTCTTTTCTTGATGGCAAAGCGGGTCCGTTTGAACTGTTGCAGGCACGTCAGTTGATCGAGTCCAGCATCACCGCGTTTGCCGCCACGCAGATTGTGAAAAGCGATCTGGGCAAACTGTATGAAATCCTTGAACAAGAGAAAAAGCTGCTCGACGCGCCGCCCGATCAGTCTCTTGATGCCCTCTTCCACTGCACTATCGCCGCTTCAACGCAAAATGCCCTGCTGGCGGAGATTGTGCGTTATATCTGGGATGTGCGTAACCGCGACCCGCTTTGGCAGATGCTGAGTAAAGAGTCCGACCAGCGAGAATACAGCATGAAGGGGTATACGGAGCACCAGGAAATCGTCGCCGCTCTGCAGCGCAAAGATCCGGTTGCCGCCCGCCAGAGCATGTGGCAGCACCTGGAAAACATTAAGCAGCGCGTCACCCGACAGCTCGAATGCAACGAACAGCCAACCTTCGACCGCTTTCTGTTTGAATCCATTCCCCTGGATCTTAAACAGGAAAAATCATAACGCTTTGCTCGCCGCCCGAATGACACGCCACCGGGCGGCGTAACCGGCGAAAATTCACCGCGTTATCTCCCGTTTTTTCCCCTTCGCGTCATAAAAATAAACGACTTTTCATTTTTGTTTATCTCTTTTAACTTGTCTGAATCGCGTTCTGTCTCAACAATGAATAAATCCGGTCCTGACCGCCGTAGCGCGGATGTCCAGCCAGCACGGCGGTTCGCTGTCCAATCGATTTAGGGTGGCCTGTTAATGAGCAATACATTTTCTGAACAATTCATCAGTACGGTGAAACCCACCCTCCCGGGTCAGCCGGATTATCCCGGCGACTGGTCGCAGGATGAACTGAACTGCGCAACCATCAAGGCGCGTATTGATGCCTTTCAGCAGTGGCTGGGGCATGTCTTCGATGCAGGGCTTTCCGCCGAACAACTTATCGAAGCTCGCACGGAATTTATCGACCAGCTTCTGCAGCGCCTTTGGCTGGAATATGGTTTTGGCGACATCGGCGATACCGCGTTGGTTGCGGTTGGCGGCTACGGTCGCGGCGAACTGCACCCGCTGTCGGATATCGATCTGCTCATTTTGAGCCGCACGAAACTGCCGGACGAGCAGGCGCAAAAAATCGGTGAACTGCTCACCCTCTTGTGGGACGTGAAGCTGGAAGTGGGCCACAGCGTGCGTACGCTGAGCGAGTGCCTGCAGGAAGGACTGTCCGATTTAACCGTCGCCACCAATCTGATCGAATCACGCCTGTTAATTGGCGATGTCGCCCTGTTCCTTGAGCTGCAAAAGCACATTTTCAGCGAAGGTTTCTGGCCATCGGAAAAATTCTTCCCGGCTAAAGTAGCCGAACAGAATGAGCGCCATCAGCGTTATCACGGTACCAGCTACAACCTTGAGCCCGATATTAAAAGCAGCCCCGGCGGCCTGCGCGATATCCACACCCTGCTGTGGGTTGCCCGTCGCCACTTTGGCGCCACCTCCATGGATGAGATGGTGGGTTTTGGCTTTCTAACCGAAGCCGAACGCAACGAGTTAAACGAGTGTTTACATCTGCTCTGGCGTATTCGCTTCGCTCTGCACCTTGAGCTCAACCGCTATGACAACCGTCTGCTGTTTGACCGCCAGCTCAGCGTTGCCCAGCGCCTGAATTATATCGGCGAAGGAAACCAGCCGGTCGAGCATATGATGAAGGATTTCTTCCGCGTCACTCGCCGCGTGACCGAGCTGAACCATATGCTGTTGCAGCTGTTTGACGAAGCGATCCTGGCGCTCACCGAAGATGAAAAACCGCGCGCGATCGATGATGAATTCCAGCTCCGCGGTACGCTTATCGATCTGCGCGATGACAATCTGTTTATCCGCGAGCCGCAGGCAATTCTGCGGATGTTCTATATGATGGTGCGAAACAGCAGCATCACCGGCATTTACTCCACGACCCTGCGCCATCTGCGCCACGCGCGACGCCATCTGACACAGCCGCTGTGTTATATCCCGGAAGCGCGGTCGATTTTTCTCAGCATGCTCCGTCACCCAGGTGCCGTAAAACGTGGCCTGCTGCCCATGCATCGCCACAGCGTGCTGTGGGCCTATATGCCACAGTGGTCGCACATTGTCGGGCAAATGCAGTTTGACCTGTTCCATGCCTACACCGTGGATGAGCACACCATCCGCGTGATGCTGAAACTGGAAAGCTTCGCCAGTGAAGAGACGCGCCCACGCCATCCGCTTTGCGTAGAGCTTTGGCCGCGCCTGACGCACCCCGAACTGATTCTGATCGCCGCGCTGTTCCACGACATCGCCAAAGGGCGTGGCGGCGACCACTCGGTACTGGGTGCGCAGGACGTGCTGAAATTCGCAGAACTGCACGGACTTAATTCCCGGGAAACACAGCTGGTTGCCTGGCTGGTGCGCCACCATCTGCTGATGTCTGTCACCGCACAGCGCCGTGATATTCAGGATCCGGAAGTCATCAAACAATTCGCCGAAGAAGTGCAAACGGAAAACCGCCTGCGCTTCCTGGTGTGCCTGACAGTGGCTGACATTTGCGCGACCAATGAAACCCTGTGGAACAGCTGGAAGCAGAGCCTGCTGCGCGAACTCTACTTCGCCACCGAAAAACAGCTGCGTCGCGGGATGCAAAATACCCCGGATATGCGCGAACGCGTGCGTCACCACCAGCTTCAGGCGCTGGCGCTGCTGCGCATGGACAATATAGATGAAGAGCAACTGCACCAGATTTGGGGACGCTGTCGCGCCAACTACTTCGTGCGCCACAGCCCAAACCAGCTGGCCTGGCACGCGCGGCATCTGTTGCAGCACGACCTTAGCAAACCGCTAATCCTCCTTAGCCCGCAGGCCACGCGCGGTGGTACCGAGATTTTTATCTGGAGCCCGGACAGGCCTTATCTGTTTGCCGCCGTCTGCGCCGAACTGGACAGGCGTAATCTGAGCGTACATGACGCGCAGATCTTCACGACCCGCGACGGCATGGCGATGGACACGTTTATCGTACTGGAGCCGGACGGCAGCCCACTGTCGGCGGATCGTCACGACGCGATCAGTTTTGGCCTTGAGCAGGCGATAACGCAACACAGCTGGCAGGCACCACAGCCGCGTCGTCAACCGGCTAAACTGCGCCACTTTACCGTCGAGACAGAAGTGAATTTTCTGCCCACGCATACTGACCGGAAAAGCTTCCTTGAGCTCATCGCGCTGGATCAGCCAGGATTGCTGGCCCGCGTCGGTAAAGTGTTTGCCGACCTCGGCATTTCGCTCCACGGGGCGAGAATTACGACAATTGGTGAGCGAGTAGAAGATTTATTTATAATCGCGACTGCCGACCGGCGTGGCCTTAATGATGAGCTCCAAAAGGAGGTACAACAACGGTTGACAGAGGCCCTCAATCCAAACGATAAAGGGTGACGTGTTTTTTTATATGGAAAGAGTTTAACAATGCAGCAGTTACAGAACGTTATTGAAGCCGCTTTTGAGCGTCGCGCAGAGATCACCCCGGCAAACGCAGATACCGTTACCCGTGAAGCGGTTAACCAGGTTATTGCCCTGCTGGATTCCGGCGCGCTGCGCGTCGCAGAGAAAATCGATGGTCAGTGGGTCACTCACCAGTGGCTGAAGAAGGCCGTGCTGCTCTCTTTCCGCATTAACGATAACAAAGTTATCGAAGGTGCGGAAAGTCGCTACTTCGATAAGGTCCCGATGAAGTTCTCCGACTACGACGAAGCGCGTTTCCAGAAAGAAGGCTTCCGTGTGGTGCCGCCAGCGGCGGTACGTCAGGGCGCATTCATCGCCCGTAACACCGTACTGATGCCGTCTTATGTGAATATCGGCGCTTACGTCGACGAAGGCACCATGATCGACACATGGGCGACCGTTGGTTCTTGCGCGCAGATCGGTAAAAACGTTCACCTGTCTGGCGGCGTTGGCATCGGTGGCGTTCTGGAGCCATTACAGGCCAACCCGACCATTATCGAAGATAATTGCTTCATCGGCGCACGTTCCGAAGTGGTGGAAGGTGTTATCGTTGAAGAAGGTTCCGTTATCTCCATGGGCGTATACATCGGCCAGAGCACCCGTATTTACGACCGCGAAACCGGCGAAGTTCACTATGGTCGCGTACCAGCAGGTTCCGTTGTTGTTTCTGGCAACCTGCCGTCTAAAGACGGTAAATACAGCCTGTACTGCGCGGTCATCGTGAAAAAAGTCGATGCCAAAACGCGTGGTAAAGTCGGCATCAACGAACTGCTGCGCACCATCGACTAAGTCGTACCCTCTCCCAATTCGGGAGAGGGTGATATATCCCGCCTTTTTTGCATTTCCAGGTGGCGAAAATAGATTTTTTCGTTAATTATTCATAGGTTATGTTGAGCTTAAGGGTACCGCTATGTACGATAATCTTAAAAGTTTAGGCATCACCAATCCTGATGAAATTGATCGCTATAGCCTCCGTCAGGAAGCAAACAACGACATCCTGAAAATCTATTTCCACAAGGACAAAGGCGAGTTTTTTGCCAAAAGCGTTAAGTTTAAATACCCACGTCAGCGCAAAACCGTGGTCGCGGATGGTATCGGTCAGGGCTACAAAGAGGTGCAGGAGATCAGTCCAAACCTGCGCTATGTGATCGACGAGTTAGATCAAATCTGTCAGCGTGACCGTACCGATGTGGATCTGAAACGTAAGATCCTTGACGATCTCCGCCATCTGGAAAGCGTTGTCGCGAATAAGATCAACGAAATTGAATCCGATCTGGAAAAACTGACGCGCAATAAATAAGTGTGCTCAACCTTCTCACCGCATGAGAGGGAGCAAACACTAAAAACGGCAGCCTGGGTTGTAATGCCAGTCAGTTAAGCAACTGACTGGCCCTTTTTCGGGGCTGTGGGGTATCTCCACGGCCTCTCCTTTACCACTCTCGGGAAGACCCTTTCCCTTCTTGTCGGTAATTTTGCCAGTTGTCCCATACTTTCAAGAGCACGCATCAGCTCCGGGATACGCCCCGGTGAAGCCCCCTGCAGGGTCATCAGCATCCTCATTACCATTCCACATGATTCTGAGAAGCTCAGCTGATTCGGCCAGTAGCCTTTCAGATGCCCCGCCATTTTAATCATCAGATATCTCACCAGATTATAGGCCAGTAACACGCCCCACAGTTCCTGCTCCACAAGCTCCGGCTTTTTACTTCTCAGCGAGAGCCTGCTCAGTTGCATCGTCTGTTTTATCTCCCGGTAACCCAGCTCAATTTCACGGCGATGACTGTACAGATCCGCCATTTCTCCACCCGGATAACGCATGGCATCCGTCATCGACGTCAGCAGATGGCAGATTTTGCCCTTGCGTGTCACGGTCAGCAGGCGGGCTGTCATCTCCTGCCCCAGACCCGGCCATTTTTTTCGTGCCTGAGGACTGGTTTTCAGCTTCACCAGATGGTCGCCTTTACCCAGTTTCCTGACCTCTTCATATTGCGCCCCTTTTCTGAGTGGGATCATCCAGTGACGGTGTTCTCCCGCCTGGCTCCAGGCATTTAACAGTCCCGGCGAGTAGTAACCTTTATCCATTAACGTCAGGGTGTTATCCCCGGTTTGCTCTATCAGTTGCTCAGCAAGCTCATTCTCGCTGTTTTTCATCGTGCCGAAGGCGGCTGCTGTCAGTAGGTGGCTGGTCAGCTCCATCTGACAGACCATTTTGACCTGCGGGTAAAGTGCCGGGCTCCCGCCATGCGTCTGGCGGGGGAAGGCGGCATCGTTTTCTGGCGTATCCGGCGTGCGCCAGAACACACCATCGATGGCCAGCAGGGTCAGGCCGCACCAGTGCGGATGCGGCGTGGCGTTATGCCAGAGTTGTGCTGTCTGTGTGAACACGCGGCGTACGGCCTCGCTTCCCAGACGCTGACGGGCCTGGATCACGGCGCTGGGGGCAACGAAGGGACGGTTACCCGGCAGCATGATGTCCAGCCGGTTGACGATATGATGAAGGGGCTCTTTACGTTCAAGCGCCATACCGACAATGCACCAAACCATCATTTCCAGCGGCAGACGGCGTTTGCGCAGGATGACGGTACCGGCTTCGGCCAGACAGCGGGAAATCAGTTCCGGGTCCAGATAGTCGCCCAGAGAAGTCAGTGGGTTACGGAGAGAATCGTAACGGGATACCAGATCAAGAGCCTGTCCAATGTGCGTAAAAAACCACCTGCATAGCAGGTGGCATTGATAACGCCCCATAGGGGCGTACTCAGTCCAGACTCTGAGAGTC
>NZ_CBFFRL010000219.1:0-7039 GCF_965644215.1 Phytobacter sp. V69 | reverse complement strand
GTCATGATAATAGGGCCTTCTGATTAGAAGGCCCTATTATCAATGATTTTTATCCTCGTGACGACACTATCTAGCTGCGCGGGTGCCTTAAAAGCTTTTTTATGTACTGTTGCAGCAACTCCGTATCGTGATCCGAAACGTCAGTCTCCGGATGGACATCATCCATCGCGCCTTCGATACTTTGGATAAGTGCCTGCTGCTCAGGCTGCGCCATCTGGCGCAAAAGTGCAGTAACAACGATTTCCAGCGCTTCCACCTGCGCAACCAGCTCTTTGGATTCCTCTTCCTTTTCTGCAAGTTTTACCAACAGCTCTGCAATGAGATTTTTCATAGCGCTATTTCCTTATGTGATATTCGATGACGTTAGCACTCTGTTTTGTTGTTGCAAAGTGGATGCATCTATTATTTTTCTCGAAATTTTGCGCTGTGTATAGACGTTATATCAAAAATTAGGCAACGAAACGTTTCTACGCACTTAAGGCAAATTTATTAATGAGTTAAAACGAGGCGGGTGGTAAGAGAATATATCCTTTTATATAAATAAAATTTATATCCAGACCGCTGCCAGAAGCTTCCGGTCTGGATATTAGATCAGCGTCGCGCTTTACGAAATGCCAGCGCCAGTTGCCAGATATTGCATAAGACGACCAGCGCTGTGGCCACAAATACCCAGCGGAACCCGGCCATCGCCGAGACGGATGCGCCCATCAACGGCCCCACCACATTGCCCAGATACATAAACGATTGGTTATAACCAAAAATACGCCCGGTTACCTGGTCGCTGGAATATTTAAGCAGCAGCGTTTGTACGGCAGGCAGCATTGCACCATCGGCAAAGCCAAGCATAAAACGCAAAATCCCCAGTTGCAGCGGCGAGGTAACAAACGACATCGCAAAGAACAGCACCACGGCGCAGACTAAGGTGGCCATCAGAATACGGGAGGTGCCAATACGGTCACCAAGTTTCCCCAGACGCGGCGCGGAGATAAGCGCAGACACGCCCGGCACGGCGGCAATCATCCCACTGAGGAACGCAATATTGCTGCTGTCAGGCGACATGGACTGGATAAACAGCGCGAGTATGGGCCCGATAGAGCCATTACATAATTGTATGACAAGGGTGGTCAGAAAGAGGCTTATCACCAGCCCCGGATAAGGCAGCGTGGAGAATACCGCTTTACCACTGAGCCGCTGCGCCTTACTGACCTTAGGCCGCGCCCCTTCTTTAATGAGAAACAGCGTGACCAGAAAACTGACGATCAGCAGCGTCGCGGTAATTAAAAAGACCGTTCGCAAACCGAAGTGGTCAGCCAGAAAACCGCCCATCAGCGGCCCGCCGATAACCCCACTGATTTGCGCGGTGGAAAGCGTGCTGAGCGCCCAACCGCTGCGTTCACGCGGAGCCTGTGAAGCCACCAGTGCCATCGCGTTAGGAATATACCCCGAGGTCAGCCCCATCACACCGCGCAGAATCAGCAGTTGCCAGACGTTGGTGGCAAATGCCTGCAGTAAAATGGCGATGGCCATCCCCAGTGACGCGCGCAGCAGCATCAGCTTTCGCCCTTTCCTGTCGGCAAGGCTGCCCCAGAGCGGCGACACGATCGCGGAGACCATAAAGGTGACGCTGAACGTCAACCCGGACCACATCGACAGGGCTTCATGAGAAGTGACCCCCAGTTGGGAGACATATAAAGGTAAGAACGGCAAAATTTGACTGATGGCAAGACCGGTGAAAAAACAGCCGAACCATACGGAAATAAGATTAACTTTCCAGGATTCCATAAACAGCAATTATTATTCAGTCTTTGGCAAATTAGACACAGGGTAACAAGAACAGTAGTAAGAATACTCACCAGAGGTGCGATTAAGCATATTTTGGTGTTTTATCTTCTCTGTTTTGCCACAGGCAACAGGCATAATTTTAATCCACAATTATTTCGGTGATTTATGCTTTAGCGGCACAATCCAAATCCGCGCATTCCCAGATGAAAATGGTTGGCATGTGCCGCGTTATATTCCGGCCCAAGCCCGTTGCCATAATATCCACAAGCCCCGCTTAACATTGCCCGTAGCCAGGGCTGCGTCTCATCGCGCGGCCAGCCGCGCAGAACGGTCACCAGTTCACCGTTTGCCAGGCGAAAACCGCTGATATCGAGCGCCTCGGCGGTGGCGTGCTCGCTGAGCCGGGCATCCGGTCGATTATAGATATTGCGACAGGCATAGCTTCCCAGATGATCGATGCGCGTAAGCGCACTGCCCATAAATTGCTGAGTCAGCGGCCGGGCCTGCTGTTCAACAAACAGGGCCGAACTGAGTGCCAGCGGGCAGCTGGCAAGAAAGCTGCTGCTGAGCTTAACCGGACCAAAATCGCGCACCCGCACGACATTGCTCAGCGGGCACTCGCCACGCGTATCGGCAATGGGTGTGGAAGAAATAAGCTGTTGCTGGTTTGCCTGCGCCAGTAAATCAGCGCACTGCCCGGGATCGAGACGACGCAATTTAAACTGGGTAATGCGGCCCGGCGGGTCACTGAGCTGCAACGGCGCGAAGGGGTTATAATGCGCGGGCAAATAGCGCCAGCCTACCGCCAGTCCCCCCAGGAAAATAAACAACGCGATGACGCCTTTCCCTTTCACACATCCCCTCCATTAATCACTGCAAAACAGTATGGCAGAAGTGATATGGTATGTGCTTTCTGATTCATGTGAGTGAAAGTTGAGATGGCAAAACTGCGGGTAGGGGTCGTGTTTGGCGGCAAGTCGGCTGAACATGAAGTGTCGCTGCAATCGGCGAAAAATATCGTCGATGCAATGGATAAATCGCGTTTCGATGTTGTACTGCTGGGGATCGATAAACAGGGTCAGTGGCACATCAACGACGCGAATAATTATCTGCAAAATGCCAGCGATCCGGCACGTATTGCCCTTAATCCCTCTGAAAGCAGCGTGGCACTGGTGCCGGGGCAACCGTCACAGCAACTGATGAACGCCAGTGATGCAAAACCCTTCCCGCAAGTGGATGTGATTTTCCCGATTGTCCACGGCACGCAGGGCGAAGACGGCACGCTGCAGGGCCTGCTGCGGATGGCCAATCTGCCGTTCGTCGGCTCAGACGTGCTCGGCTCCGCCGCCTGTATGGATAAAGACGTCACCAAACGCCTGCTCCGCGATGCCGGTCTTGCCATAGCCCCGTTCGTTACCTTAACCCGCAGTAATCGCGATCGCATGACTTTCGCCGAGATGCAGGCGAAGCTCGGGCTACCGCTGTTTGTGAAGCCGGCTAATCAGGGCTCATCCGTTGGCGTTAGCAAAGTCACCAGCGAAGCGCAGTACCATGCGGCCGTCAGCCTGGCATTCGAATTTGACCATAAAGTGGTGGTCGAAACCGGCATTACCGGGCGCGAGATCGAATGTGCGGTGCTGGGCAATGACGATCCGCAGGCCAGTACCTGTGGCGAAATCGTACTTAACAGCGAGTTTTACGCGTACGACACCAAATACATTGACGATAACGGTGCACAAGTCGTTGTTCCGGCGGCCATTGCGCCAGACGTGAACGATCGCATTCGCGCTATCGCCGTGCAGGCTTACCAAACGCTGGGCTGCGCCGGAATGGCGCGTGTAGACGTGTTCCTGACGCCGGACAATGAGGTAATCATCAATGAGATCAACACGTTGCCCGGCTTCACCAATATCAGTATGTATCCGAAATTGTGGCAGGCGAGTGGGATTGGTTATACCGATCTGATCACTCGTTTGATTGAGCTGGCTCTGGCGCGCCATCAAGCTGACAGCGCGCTGAAAAGTTCGATGAACGGTTAATCCTGCGTTTTTTCTTCCTCATTCGCCGCTTCTTCGTTCTCTTCGGGGCGGCGGCGAATAATAAATCCAGCAAGCCAGAAACTGATCACCCAGGTCACCAGCCCGACTGCATAGTTTTGCCAGCCTTTGGTTTCAAATCCCAGCAGACCTACAACGCCATTCAGAATAAAGATTAAACCAATTGCAAACGCATAGTAGTGCCAGTCACGGCGTATTTTTGAAGGCAGCTTCATGACAACTCCGGCAATAAAAACGGCATCCTCGCATATTTGACCGAATGCGTCTGTGGCGCATGCGGAAATTCTGAAATGTAAATTCAGTAACCAGAATGTTACAGAAACGTGAGCGCGTACAAAAATTACACATCCGGAATCATTCCCGGTACGAAATTATCACCATTCCGATGTTGACAATTTAATCGACCTGCCAAAATTACATCGAATCACTGGCCTGGAGCCAAAGTAATTAATCGTAGCGGAGGTCTTTATGGCTGACTTTACCCTGTCGAAACCCTTTACGGGTAAAAAAACTCGCGACGCCTCTACGCCTGGTAATATCGCCTATGCTGTGTTTGTGCTGCTCTGCTTTTGGGCGGGCGCGCAGTTGCTGAACTTACTGGTACACGCGCCTGGGGTCTTTGAACATTTGATGCAAATGCAAGACGCCAGCCGGCCACACGTCGAGATGGGACTCGGCGTCGGCACCATTTTTGGTCTGGTGCCGTTCCTGATTGGCAGCGCACTTCTGGGTGTGGTTGCTCTGATATTACGCTGGCGACGCCATCGTTAGTTTTTCATCATACACTGTGCCCGACGATCGTCGACGCGCTTCGCAAACCAGGCAGTTGTGAGGTTGCGCGTGATCTTCGGGCTTTCCAGTTGGATCCCCGGCAGCATTTCTCGCGGTAACGCCTTCCCGGTTTTCTGTTCTGCCAGACGATAAACGTTCTGGTACAGCGCCGTTTTCTCCAGCGCAATGCTGTCGCCGGTTTGCAGCTGGCGACGGATATCTCTGTCACTCATCCCCAACTTCGCACCCAGTTTTCTGACCGCCAGTTCTGTGGATCCCGCGTCGCTACTGCCGTACTGAATCAGATCGCCATCCAGCGCCAGTTTGACGCCGGTCGCCTTGCTTATCGCGTTCTGGAATGCCGCATTACGGCTGGCATAAAGTCCGGCATTGAAATCAGCGAAACGGTAAATGGGTGCCGTGTAATTCGCCGGGTAGTTGAGCAAGTGATAGGTGCCAAACCACAGGCCGCCGCGACGGGTAAAGACCTCTTGTCTCACCGTGCCTTCCATTTTCCATGGGTAGCCATTGGTGTGCTTCTCGGCAAACGCGACGCTGATTTGCATCGGCCCGCCGGTGTGCACCGGGTTGTAGGAACCAAACAGCTTCTGGCCCATCGGCACAACGCTGATAAAGTCGTCGAAAATTTCACTCAGCTGTTTTTCGGTTCTGACTTTATCCAGACGCTCGCTATAGCTTTTGCCATTGGGTGATTCAATTTTCAGCGCGGTATGCACCAGCGCGAGAGGAATATGCATACGGGCCGCACGACGGTCGATTTCTTTCCAGGCAATCTTATTCAGCCCGGGTACCACCGGATCGGCCTGATAGTTAGACTCCTGCTGTGCGACCGCCAGCACCGAGCAGATGTTTTCCATCGTTGGCGCAATCGACTGACTGGAGAACGTGGTAGCGATATCCTGCGCCCACGCGTCCCGGTCTTTCACGCTGGCCGGCATTTTTTCTCTGACCACGCTCGCCACATCACGGGGCTTTTCCGCCTCAGCCCCTTTCGCCTCTTCTTCTTTTGCGGAGGTGGTGCTTTTTGGCGTGGTACAACCGGCGAGAATCATTCCCGCCAGCAATGTCATTGTGGTCGCGATAACACGCGGCGCGCAAACAGGCATATCGTTCCTTGCATTAACTGAATGTATTGGTCATTTGCGATGCAGGCTGATTGTTCAGCTCACTTTCAAAACTCCGCAAACGTTTATAGATGGACATCAGCTCCACCAGCGTGGTCCAGGAGGCTATCAGATACTGGAACGAACTGCGCACCTGTTCAAACACGTTTGTGATTTGGCGCATCAGGCCGAAGGTAATGGCCCCGGCAGCAATGGTCGGGAAAAGTACGACCAAACCGAACACCACATCCACCTGCAGGTACAAAATGCGGGCAATGTTGAAATACATGTAGTGGAAATAAAGGCGGAAATAGTTACGACGCACGGCAGAAAACAGCTCTTTCACGGTATGCGGTTTAGCGCGGTTGACGTCATCTTCGCCATACACCAGCTCTTTACGATATGCCGCTTCCACGCGCTGGTTTTTGAACTCCAGCCCCGGAAGCTTGATCCCGACAAAAGCCAGTAAGAAAGTCCCCAGCAGTGCCCAGGTGATGGACGCAATCACCAGGCCATAAGGCAGATGGCCCACCAGCGGCAGTTCCTGTACGTGTGGCGATAGCGCCACCAGCACCGGTAAAAATGCAATCAGCGTCATAATGGCGTTGATAAAGCTCACGCCCATGTCTTCCAGCGTTGAGGCAAAACGCATGGTGTCTTCCTGAACACGCTGCGCCGCACCTTCGATATGGCGTAATTTTTCCCAGTGCTCCATATAGAATTCGTTCATCGCCGTACGCCAGCGAAAGACATAATGGCTGACAAAGAAGCTGTTCAGTACCGCAACAGTCACCGCAATCAGGGCTATCCATAAGAACACGCCAATTTCGCTGTAGAGCTGGCCAATACTGACGGTATTCGGTGCGCTCAGGGCTTTCTGAATCAGATCGTAGAATGGCGCGTACCAGGCGTTAATCGCGACGTTGATTTCCACCAGAAACCAGGTCACGAAAATGATTAACGCTGTGCCCAGAATGGACCAACGTTGCCAGCGATGCGGCGCGTAGACAAACCAGAAGAGTGCGAAGAGACCGACACACAGGGCGTAGTAGGCATAAAACAGCAGGAAGTTCAACGACCAGAAACGTGCTGCGCTGATGGGAACGTCTTCAGAAACGTCAGCCAGGCGCATTATCCAGGCCTGCCCACCTGCCTGCCAGAAAACCACAGCGATCAGTGCCCAAATAAAGGCCGAGAGAAAGAACAGCTTCGGCTTTGGGAAAAAAGACTTAAGGAAGGTGCGATTTAATCGGTGGGGTTCAGTGGAGTCCTTAGCTGTATTAGCCTTACCTTAGCTGAGCTGTA